>NZ_JBMSED010000005.1:0-277107 GCF_049446195.1 Paracoccus sp. KR1-242 | reverse complement strand
GATCGGGTAAGGGAAGGGGGGACGCGGCGCCCCCCAGCCTGTTTCAGACGATGCCGCCGCCGCCCGCCGTGACGCGTGGCCGCTCTTCCGCAACCTTCGCCCGATAGCCCGAGGCGCGGTAGGCCGCGACCGGGTCGATTGCCGCCCCCGCACGTGCGCGCGCCATGGCAAGGATCGGCTCGACATCGGTGCGGAAGGCCGCGCGCAACGTCGCCGCGGCCATCAGGGCGTCGTTCGCATCGCGGAAGCCGTCCAGCGCCTCGCGGTCGACCAACGAGGCCTGGATATAGGCCCGCTGGATCTCGCAGGCCGAGACGATCAGGCTTTCGATCGGGTCGGTCACGTTGTGGCTTTGGTCGATCATATGGGCGAGGTTCAGGCCGGGCGTATCCTCAAGCTCGACCAGTTCGTTGAAGACCAGGAACAGGCGGAAGGGTTCGATCGTGCCGCTGTCCAGATCGTCGTCGCCATATTTGCTGTCGTTGAAGTGGAAGCCGCCCAGCTTGCCCGCGCGGATCAGACGGGCGACGATCATCTCGATATTCACGTTTGGCGCGTGGTGGCCCAGATCGACGAGGCATTGCGCCTTGGGGCCAAGCTCCTGCGCGATCATCAGGCTGGTGCCCCAGTCCTGCACCACGGTCGAGTAGAAGGCGGGCTCATAGATCTTGTGTTCCGAGAAGATCCGCCAATCCTCGGGCAGGCCCGCATAGACCAGCTTCATCGCGTCCAGATAGCGGTCGAACTGGCGGCTGAGTGAGGTCTGTCCGGGGAAGTTCGAGCCGTCGCCGATCCAGACGGTCAGGGCCTTCGACCCGATCGCGCGCCCGATCTGGATACATTCCAGGTTATGTTCAACCGCCTGCGCGCGCGTCGCCGCATCGGTATGGCTGAGCGAGCCGAACTTGTAGCTGCGCGGTTGAACCGGTTGGTCCTGGAAGGTGTTCGAGTTCATGGCATCGAAGCCAAGGCCGGTTTCCTCGGCCTTTTCCAGCAGCAATGCGGGCTCGGCCTTGTCCCAGGGAATATGCAGGCTGACCTTGGGTGTGGCGTCGGTCAATCGGTGGATGACCGCGCAATCGTCCAGCTTGTCCATGATGCCGCGCGGCTCGCCCAGACCCGGGAACCGGGCAAAGCGCGTGCCGCCAGTGCCAGTGCCCCAGCTTGGCACGGCGACGCCGAAGGCGGTGGCGCGGGCGGTCAGCGCCTCGATGTCCACGCCCCGGCGCGCTAGGCGTGCGCCAAGGGCTTCGTAATCGGCCGTCAGATCAGCCTCGCGGGCGGCGTTTTCCGCCTCGATCAGGTTCTTGTCGATCATCGCGCTTACCGGGGGAAGGATTGGACGTTGCCGGCATCCACGTTCAGGATGTTGCCGGTCGATTTGGCGGAAAGGTCGCTGGCGAAGAAATACGCGCCTTCGGCGATATCCTCGGGCAGGACCGAGCGTTTCAGCATCGAGCGCTGGCGATACATCTCCTCAAGCCCCTCCTTGTCGGTCTTGTAGGTCGAGGCGCGCTGTTCCAGCCACTCGCCCTCCCAGATCTTCGAGCCGCGCAGCACGGCATCGGGGTTCACGACATTGACGCGGATCTGCGCCCCGGCGCCCTCCAGCGCCAGGCAGCGCGCAAGATGGATCTCGGCCGCCTTGGCGGTGCAATAGGCGCTGGCGTTCGGGCTGGCGGCAAGGCCGTTCTTGGATGCGATGAAGATCACCGAACCGCCGATATCCTGCAGGCGGAACGCCTTGAATGCCTCGCGGCTGACAAGGAAATATCCCGTGGACAGAATGTCCATGTTCTTGTTCCACAGCGCCAGCGAGGTTTCCTCGACCGGGGCCGAGGAGGCGATGCCGGCGTTCGAGACGAGGATGTCGATGCCGCCAAATTCGACTGCCATTTCGGCATAGGCCGCGGTGACCTGATTTTCGTCGGTCACGTTCATCTGCACCTTGCGCACCACGTCCTTGCCATGACGCGAGGCCAGCGCCCTGGATGCCTGATCCAGCGCTTCGGCATCAATGTCGGCCAGCATGACGCAGGCGCCTTCGCGCAGGAAGCGTTCGGCCGTGGCGGCACCGATGCCGCCCGCGCCGCCGGTGACCAGCGCGACGCGCCCGGCCAGCGATTTCGCCTTGGGCATGCGCTGAAGCTTTGCTTCCTCAAGCAGCCAGTATTCGATGTCGAAGGCTTCCTGTTCGGGCAGGCCCTGATAGGTGCCGATCGCGCTGGCGCCCCGCATCACGTTGATCGCGTTGACATAGAATTCTCCCGAGACGCGGGCCGTCGCCTTGTCCAGCGCAAAGGTGATCATGCCAACGCCGGGCACCAGATAGACCACGGCATTCGGATCGCGCAGCGCCGGGCTGTCGGGGCGCTTGCAGCGGTCGTAATAGGCCGCGTAATCGTCGCGGTAATCGGCGACCGCCTTCTCAAGTCCCGCGATCGTCGCATCCAGATCGGGCGCGGCAGGGTCGAAGTCCACGACAAGCGGGCGGATCTTGGTGCGCAGGAAATGGTCGGGGCACGAGGTGCCGAGCGGCGCGAGGCTGTCCAGCATCTGCGAGCCGACGAATTCCAGCACGGCCGGCTGGTCGTCGAAATGGCCGACCTTGTGCCGCTCGTTCGAGATCAGGCCGCGGATCACCGGCATCAGGCGCGCGGCAATGTCGCGGCGCTGCGCGGCGGGCAGGGCGGGGCGCTTTTCGCCACCGAAGGCGGGCTTGCCTTCGGTCCGCGCCTGAAGCCAGGCCGCGGCCGTGTTGATGATCGCCAGCGTCGTCAGGTAGCAATCCTTGGCGTCGTCAGCCCAAGTGAACAGGCCGTGGCTTTCCAGCACGCAGCCCTTGGCCTGCGGGTTCTCGGTCGCGAATTTCTCAAGCCACAGGCCCAGTTCATAGCCGGGTTTTTTCCAGGGCAGCCATCCGATCTCATTCCCGAAGATCTCGGCCGTCAGATCCTTCGAATTGACCGATGCCGCGATGGCGATGATCGCGTCGGAATGGACGTGGTCGACATGTTTGCGGGGGACATAGGCATGCAGCGGCGTGTCGATGCTGGCGGCGCGCGGATTCAGCGCGAAGGTGCAATGGGGCAGATAGCCGACCATCTCGTCCTCGTGCTCGACGCCGCGATACTTGCCCTTCAGCGCGTTCAGCCGGTCCATGTAAAGGGTCGAGAAGCCGTCCATCTTCATCGAGCCGATATCGCCGCCCGATCCCTTGACCCACAGCACCTCGACGGGCTCACCGGTCAGCGGATCGGTTTCCATCACCTTGGCCGAAGTATTTCCGCCGCCGTAATTCGTCACCCGCTTGTCCGAGCCGAGCAGGTTGGAGCGGTAAAGAAGCTTTTCCGACTCACTCATTCCCGCGGCGCGGGCATCTTCCCACAGGTTCTCAAGCCTATCGGCCGCAAGTGTCTCAGTCATGGAAACCTCCCTTGGCGGCGGCGATTGCCGTGCCTTCCCTTGCACCGGATACACGGGGGATCTGGCTTTGGTCAATCAATTTCAATCAAAAACGATCATTATGCAGGTGCAGAAAAAGAAATTACGATCAATAATGATTGACAGTGAGCGGTAATGATGGAAACTGATCCGCCAAGGGGAAAGGGCCGACATGCTGGAAACCGAGCGTCATCGCATCATTCTGTCGGCCGTGCAGGAACGCCCCGTGGTCACGGTATCGGACCTTTGCGCGCTGACCGGCGCGTCCGAAGCGACGGTCAGGCGCGATATCGGCCAGCTGCACGTCGCCAAGAAACTGCGTCGGGTGCGGGGCGGGGCCGAGGCGATCTCGCCACCGCAATTCGTCGGGATCAATGCGCGCCCCTTTGCCGTGAACCAGACCTTCCACATCGCCGAAAAACGCTCTATCGCGCAGGCGGCAGTGGATCTGTGCGAGGATGGCGACGCGATCATCGTGAACGGCGGAACGACCACCTTCCAGATGGTCCATCCGCTGACGACGAAGCGGTTGCAGGTCTTTACCAACAGCTTTCCCATTGCCGAACACCTGCTGAAGCATTCCAAGAACACCGTGCTGGTTCCGGCGGGTGCAATCTATCGCGAGCAGAACATCATCCTGTCGCCCTTTGACGAAGACGGCAGCAACCATTTCTATGCCCGGCGCATGTTCATGGGCTGCCGAGGGCTTGGCCCGCTTGGCCTGATGGAGGGCGACCCGCTGCTGGTCCAGGCCGAGCAGAAGCTGATCGACCAGGCCGATGAGCTGGTGGTGCTGGCCGACAGTTCGAAATTCAACCAGCGCTCCAGCCTGCTTCTGTGTCCGCTGAGCCGGATCCACACCGTCATCACCGACGACCGGATCGAGGATCGCGCCGCGCAGATGCTGGAGGCTGCCGAAGTCCGCCTGATCGTGGCCCAGGCCACGGCGGATCGCAAGAAACGCGCGCAGGAGGAGTGACGCGCTTAACTGCTCATAGGGGAGGAACGAATGAGCATAATCGGAAAGGCCCTGACCACCGCCGCGATGGCCTGTGCCATGATGGCCGGGACCGCCCAGGCCGAGGAGATGCGCATCGCGCTGGTCGTGAAGGCGCTGGGGATCGGTTTCTTCGAAGCCGCGAACAAGGGGGCGGAAGAAGCCGCGAAGGAACTGGGTGACGTCAAGATCATCTATACCGGCCCGACCGACACCACCGCAGAAGGCCAGATCGAGGTCATCAACAGCCTGATCGCGCAAAAGGTCGATGCGATCGCAGTCTCGGCCAATGACACTGACGCGCTGGTGCCGACGCTGAAGAAAGCCATGGACCGGGGCATCACGGTCATCAGCTGGGATTCCGGCGTCGCGCCCGAGGGGCGGCAGATGCACCTGAACCCGTCCTCGTCGCCGCTGATCGGCAACATGATCATCAAGCTGGCCGCCGACAACCTGCCGGATGGCGGGGATGTCGCGGTGCTGTCGGCCACCACCACCTCGACCAACCAGAACACCTGGATCGAGGAGATGAACAAGGTCGCGGGCAACTATCCCAAGGTCAAGGTCGTGGGCACGGTCTATGGCGACGACCTGGCCGACAAGTCCTATCGCGAGGCGCAGGGCCTGATGCAGACCTATCCGGACCTCAAGGCGATCATCGCGCCCACCTCGGTCGGGATCGTCGCGGCGGCGCAGGCCGTGACCGATGCGGGCAAGATCGGGCAGGTGAACGTGACCGGCCTTGGTCTGCCGTCCGAAATGGCGGGCCATGTGAAGTCGGGCGCGTCCAAATCCTTCGCGATCTGGAACCCGATTGACCTGGGCTATTCGGCGACGATGGCCGCCTATCACCTGGCCAAGGGCGACGTGAAGGCCGAGCCGGGTGCCAAGATCTCGATCGGGCGGATGGGTGAAATCACCTTGGACGACAAGAACGAAGCCGCGATGGCCGATCCTTTCGTCTATGATTCCAGCAACATCGACCAGTTCAGCTCGATCTTCTGATCCGGCGGACGGACAGGCCCGGCGGTCGCGCCGGGCCGACACCCCAGGGATTTTTCGTCATGCAGCCCAGTCCAGGGGCCGCGGATGGTGCGGCGCCGCCCGTGCTGTCGCTTCGCGGCATCGTCAAGACCTTTCCCGGCGTCCGCGCCCTTGGCGGGGTGCAGCTTGACCTGTTTCCCGGTCAGGTCACAGCCCTTGTCGGCGAGAACGGCGCCGGGAAGTCCACCATCGTCAAGATCCTGACCGGCATCTATCAGCCGGACGAGGGGCAGATCCTGGTCGACGGGGCCGAGGTGCATTTCCCCACCGCCGAAGCCGCCGGCCGCGCGGGCGTGACCGCGATCCACCAGGAAACCGTGCTGTTCGACGAACTGACCGTGGCCGAGAACATCTTCATCGGCCACGCCCCGCGCACGCGCCTTGGCCTGATAGATCGCCGCGCCATGCGGGACCGGGCCGCCGCGATCCTGCGCGGGATCGGGGCCGAGCTTGACCCCGGCGTGCGGCTGCGCGATCTCAGCATCGCGTCGCGTCACCTGGTCGCGATCGCCCGCGCGCTTTCCATCGATGCACGTGTCGTCATCATGGACGAACCCACCGCCGCGCTGTCGCACAAGGAAATCGCCGAGCTTTACGAACTCGTCGAGAAGCTGAAGGCGCAGGGCAAGGCGATCCTGTTCATCAGCCACAAGTTCGACGAGATTTTCCGCATCGCCGACCGTTGGACCGTTTTCCGCGACGGTCAATTCGTCGGGCAGGGCCTTATCTCGGATGCGACCGAGGCCGGGCTGGTGCGCATGATGGTCGGTCGCTCGGTCGACCAGATCTTTCCCAAGCGTCCGGCCCGCATCGGTGATCCCGCGCTGACCGTCGTCGGGTATTGCCACCCGACCGAGTTCGAGGACATCAACTTCACGCTGCGCCAAGGCGAGATCCTGGGCTTTTATGGCCTTGTCGGGGCCGGGCGCAGCGAGGTGATGCAGTCCCTGTTCGGGATCACCCGACCCTCGCGCGGTGCCTGCCGGATCGGTGATGACGTGCGCGCCATCCGCTCGACCGCGCAGGCCGTCGAAGCGGGGATCGTCTATGTCCCCGAGGACCGCGGCAGGCAGGGCGCGGTCAAGGGGCTGCCGATCTATCAGAACATCACGCTGCCGTCGCTGGCGCGCACCAGCCGCGCGGGTTTCCTGCGGTTGGCGAATGAATTTGCGTTGGCCCGTGACTATACCCAGCGGCTGGACCTGCGGGCGGCCAGCCTGGATCAGGATGTCGGCCTGCTGTCGGGCGGCAACCAGCAGAAGGTGGTGATCGCGAAATGGCTGGCGACAAAACCACGCGTCATCATCCTGGACGAGCCGACCAAGGGCATCGACATCGGATCCAAGGCGGCCGTCCACGACTTCATGTCCGAACTGGCAGGGCAGGGTCTGGCCGTCATCATGGTCAGCAGCGAGATCCCCGAGGTTCTGGGCATGTCCGACCGCGTCATCGTCATGCGCGAAGGACGGATTGCCGCCGAGTTCGCCGGCGACGACATGACGCCCGAAAACCTTGTCCGCGCCGCCGTCGGCATCAACGGAGCCGCCGCATGAGCATCCCGAAATCGCGCGAGGCCATTCTTGCGCTGGCCATTCTGTTTCTGCTGGGGCTGATCGCAACCCGCTTTCCGGGCTTCATCGCGCCCGCGAACCTTGCCCGTGTCCTGACCGATACCTCGCCCCTGATCCTGCTGGCGCTGGGGCAGATGGCGGTGATCCTGACGAAATGCATCGACCTGTCCGTCGCGGCCAACCTTGCCCTTTGTGGCATGATCGCGGCGCTGATGGACGGGGCGGGCGTTCCCTTGCCCCTGATCCTGCTGGTGGTCGTGGCCCTTGGGGCCGCGCTTGGCGCGGTCAATGGCGTGCTGGTCTGGAAGCTGGGGATCCCCTCGATCGTGGTGACCCTGGGGACAATGACCATCTATCGCGGCTCGATCTTCCTGCTGACCAACGGCGCCTGGATCAACGCCCACCAGATGAGCGCGGGGTTCAAGGCATTCCCGCGCATGATCCTGGCGGGGCTGCCGGTGATGACATGGATCGCCATCGCCATCGTCGCCGGGGTCGCGGTCCTGATGAACCGCACGCCACTTGGCCGGGCCTTCCACGCGGTCGGAGGCAATCCCCATGCGGCGGTCTATACCGGGATCTCGGTCGGACGAACGCAATTTGCGGCCTTTGTTCTGGCCGGGGCGCTGGCCGGGCTGACCGGCTATCTGTGGGTCGCGCGTTATGCGGTGGCCTATGTCGACATCGCGGGCGGGTTCGAACTGGACGTGGTCGCGGCCTGCGTCATCGGCGGGATCGCCATCGCGGGCGGCTCGGGTTCAGTCGCGGGCTGCGTCATGGGGGCGCTGTTTCTGGGGATCATCAAGAACGCGCTGCCCGTCATCGGCATCTCGCCCTTCTGGCAGATGGCGATCTCGGGCGCGGCGATCCTGATCGCCATCGCCTTCAACGCGGCCGGCCGACGCGAGCAGGGCCGCATCATCCTGAAGCAGGCGGAGCATCGGACATGACCACCGTCACCGGACGCCAGATCCCCGACCGGCTGACCACCCCGGCCGCCCGCGCCCTGAAAAGCTGGGAGGCGCTGCTGCTGGTGGTCGCCGTCGCGATCTTCATCGCGAACTCGATTGCCTCGCCCTATTTCCTTGATCCCTGGAATCTCAGCGACGCCAGCTTCAACTTCACCGAAAAGGCGATGATCGCCTTTGCCATGGCGATGCTTATCATCGCGGGCGAGATCGACCTGTCGGTCGGCTCAATCATCGCGCTGGCATCGACGGTGATGGGGGCGGCAATGGCTGCGGGCGCGGGAACGCCGGTTCTGGTCTTGCTGGGGCTGGGCACGGGACTTTTGTGCGGTGCCTTCAACGGGTTGCTGGTCGCGCGCTTCGGTCTGCCCTCGATCGTCGTGACCATCGGCACGATGAGCCTGTTCCGCGGGATCTGCTATATCGTGCTGGGGGATGGTGCCTATACCGGCTATCCCGCCAGCTTCGCCTGGTTCGGCCAGGGTTATGTCTGGTGGGTCTTCACGGTCGAACTGGCGATTTTCGCGCTGGCAGCGGTCGCCTTCGGCATTTTGCTGCATCGCACGAATTTCGGCCGCATGGTCTATGCCATCGGAAACAACGCGACCGCCGCGCGGTTTTCCGGTATCCGCGTCGACAAGATCCGCTTCATTCTGTTCCTGTTGACCGGTCTGACCAGCGGGATCGCCGCGATCTGCCTGACCTCGCGCCTTGGTTCGACGCGTCCCAGCATCGCCTCGGGCTTCGAGCTTGAGGTGGTGACGATCGTCGTTCTTGGCGGGATCAGCATTCTGGGCGGCTCGGGCACGATCACCGGGGTCGTTCTGGCCGCGCTGGTGATGGGGCTGGTGACTTTCGGGCTGGGACTGCTGAACGTGCCGGGCATCGTCATGTCGATCATCGTCGGCCTGCTGCTGATCGCCGTGATCGCGCTGCCCCGGCTTTGGACCATGATGTCGAGGAAATGATGCAGAAATACGCCTTTCGGATGCAGCTCAATCCGGGGATGCAGGATGAATACCGCCGCCGCCATGACCAGATCTGGCCCGAACTGGTCGCCTTGCTGAAGCAGGCGGGCGTGCAGGATTATTCGATCCATCTGGACCCGGAAAGCAATGCGCTGTTCGGTGTCCTGTGGCGGCCCGAAGATCACGGGATGGACGATCTGCCCGCGCATCCGGTCATGCAAAGGTGGTGGGCCCATATGGCCGACCTGATGGCCACCCACCCCGACAACGAACCTGTGGCGGTTCCGCTGATCCCGATGTTCCACCTGCCATGACCCGCATCGCCGTCATCGACATCGGCAAGACCAACGCAAAGCTCGCGCTGGTCGAGGGCGAGACGCTGGCCGAGATCGCCGTCGTCACCCGCCCCAACCGCCCGCTGCCCGGCCCGCCCTGGCCGCATACCGACCTTGAGGGGCACTGGCAGTTCTTCCTGCATCACCTTGCCGCCTTCCATGCGGCGCACGGGATCGATGCGATTTCGGTCACGACGCATGGCGCGGCCGCGGTTCTGCTGGATGGGCGGGGAAAGGTCGCGGTGCCGATGCTGGACTACGAACATCCTGGCCCCGATCAGCTTGGCGCGGATTATGATGCGCTGCGCCCGGCCTTTGCGCAGACCGGTTCGGCACGGCTGCCACACGGGCTGAACCTTGGCGCGCAACTGCACTGGCTGCTTCGCACCTACCCGGACCTGGCCACGGGCTTGGCCCAAGTCGTCACGTATCCGCAATACTGGGGCTGGCGGCTGACCGGGGAATTGGCGACCGACGTGACCTCGCTTGGTTGCCATACCGACCTGTGGGATCCGTGGCAGGGGCAATTCTCGGATCTGGTCGAGCGGTTGGGGTTGGCGGGGCGGATCGCCCCCGCGCGCAAGGCAAACGAGGTTCTAGGCCTCCTGCGTCCCGAACTGGCGGCAGCGACGGGCCTGCGCCCCGGCACGCCGGTCGCTGTGGGGATCCATGACAGCAACGCCTCGCTTTATCCCTATGTGCTGGGGCAGGGCGGGGCATTCTCGGTCGTCTCGACAGGTACATGGGTCGTCGCAATGGCGGTCGGCGGCGCCAAGGCGGTGCTGGACCCGGCCCGAGACGTGCTGGTCAACGTGAACGCGCTTGGCCAGCCAGTGCCCTCGGCCCGCTTCATGGGCGGGCGGGAATACGAGATCGTGCGCGGGGGTTCGGATGTCGCTGCCAGCGATGCGGGACGCGCCGCCGCCCTTGCGGCGGGCGCGATGATCCTGCCCGCGGTCGAACCGGATTCCGGCCCCTTCCAGCGGCGCGCGATGCAGTGGAGCGTTCCGCCCGGCTCGGCCGAGGCGCGGATGGCGGCGCTGTCCTGGTACCTGGCGATGATGACCGACACCTGCCTTGGACTGATCGGCGCGCGCGGTCCGGTCTTTGTCGAAGGACCGTTCGCCCGCAACCCGGATTATTGCGCGATGCTGGCGACCCTGCGCCCGGACGGGGTACGTCTTGCACGTTCCGCGACCGGCACCTCGGCCGGGGCGGCGCTGCTGTGCATGGCGGGGGCTGGCGTGCCGGAAACCGACCCGGTTGCACCTGCCCCCGAATTGGAAAGCTATGCCGCGCGCTGGAGGGGCCTGGTCGCGTGAACGGGGCCGGAGGACATCCTAGCCCTTCTTCGGATACAGCAGCGTAAAGGCTGCACGCAGACCCCAGTCGTCCGGTCCCGCCTCGGGGGCGTCGGCCCAGTAACGTGCGCCGATCTGGAAGCTGACCGGCTGCTTGCCCATCTTGGTGACCTTCGAGACGCCGATATTGATCGGCACGCTCCACTCCTCGGCCTTCCAGTCATAGGTGCTTTCGGTGTTCAGCATGAAAGTCCAGGCCGAGGGGGTCGTATAGGTCAGGAAAGGTTGCAGGAAGGTCGAGCTGAGGTCAGAACGATCATCCTCGCCAGCGACGGACCAGATGTGGTTGGCGAGCATGCCATAGGTCCAGCCATGCTGTTGCTTCAGGACGACGGCGGTGGGACCGATGCCCCATTTCTCACCCCCCAGCAGCTCATCGGTCGCGGTCGGCAGCAGGAAGGCCGGCCCGACGCCCCAGATGATGCCGCCGGGGCCGGGGGTCTTGGGCGAGAAGAAGAAGCTTTGCAGCGTATCACCCAGGCCGGACTGGCTGCCGGAATCGCCCGCGACATCGTTCTGCCAGACCACCGGCAGGATCGTGCGCGAGATCACTGTCCAGTCGTCGTTCAACGAGATCGGGATGACGGGCTGGATGTTCAGCACCGTCTTGTCCCCGTCATTCGGACCATAACCGCTGTCATGGTTCAGCTGGAACGGCAGGCTGATTAGCGAGGCGATGGGGTTTGCAAGTTGCTTGGCCAGATCCGCATCCTGTGCGGCGGCCCCGGTGCCCGCAAGGGCCAGGGCGATGGCGGGGGCAAATACCGTAATGGTTCTGTTCATGCGATCACCGTCCTGAAGGTTAGTCGCCGGGATTAGCTGCCTGTTCCGGCCGTTCCGGCTCATCCGGTCTTGCGCTGATGGTAAAAGCGGGGACGTCCCGGCACCAAGCCACATTGCACGCCCCGGTGGCAGGACAGGCGGCGCTGTGGCGGTTTCGTCACCCTGCGGCCGGGGCAGCGGCCATTAGGGACAGGCGAAGTCATTTCAATCTATAGTTGAATGTGGCCCAGCACTCCGGTCCGCGTGGTCGCGCCCTTCAATAAGCGGCTGCGCGTCAGAACTGTGACATCTGCGCCATGCCTGGGACGGCAATTTATCGAGTTGCCGCTAATCCGATTGTTTCAGTCGGCATTGATGCCTACACCGCGCGGGACCCGGACGGAACCCGGTACCGCCGATGTCTTCCGTCCTTCCAAGATAACCGATCGCATCGGATGAATGACATGAAGCCGCGACATCTCCTGACCATGCTGCTGGGCAGCGCCGTCTTTTCCACCGCAGCGTTTGCGCAAGAGATCGTGCAACTGGACACCGTGGTGCTTGAGGCCGAAAGCGACGAAACCCTGGATCAGGATGGGTACATTGCCTATTCCGGTCGCCAGGCGATGCGGATCGATACGCCCATCGCAAGGCTGCCGCAGGCGGTCAGCGTCATCACCCAGGACCAGCTTGAGGATCAGGCCCCGCGCACCATGCTGGAGGCCCTGAATTATACCGCCTCGGCCACGCCGGGGAATTTCGGGTTCGACAGCCGTTATGACTCGTTCTATCTGCGCGGCTTCCCGGCCTATCAGACGGGTGTGTTCCGCGACGGGCTGCGCAGCTTCAACGGCCTGTCGGCGTGGTATCGCAACGACCCCTATACGCTGGAGGGGGTCGCGGTGCTGAAGGGCCCGGCTTCGTCCATGTTCGGGGTCAGCACGCCGGGCGGTCTGGTGAATGTGGTCAGCAAGCGGCCCAAGGATACGCCCTATCACGAAACCCGGCTCAGCTATGGCAGCTATTCGCGGGTCGAGGCGGCGGTGGACTTCACCGGTCCGCTGGATCCCGAGGGCGATACGCTTTACCGCTTCGTCGCGCTGGCGCGCGATGCCGACACCTTCATCGACGGCTATGCCGATGACCGCGTCCTGCTCGCGCCCTCGATCAGCTTCCGGATCGGCGATGACCAGCGCCTGCTGCTGACCGCCGAATACGCCAAGGACCGCACTGGCGCGGTGGCCTATTTCCATTTCGCCGACGATCTGGACGTGACGGACGAGCCTGCGGGCGATCCCGATTACAACCGCTTCGATCAGGAGCAATTCCGGATCGGCTACGAATATACCTGGGACATCTCGGACGACACGCAACTGCGTCAAAGCTATCGCTGGACCAAGGTCCGCGCCGACATGCGCTATGCGACGCGTTCCGGCACCTATCCCGATCTCGTCCCCAGCTACTGGCAACGCTACCACGAGACCGCGAAGTCCCACGTCCTCGACCTGATGGTCGAGCATCACGCCCAGACGGGGGATTTCGACCACACCTTCGCCATCGGCGCCGACTATCTGCGCGGCGAATACGATGCCGATTACGGCGGGACGGCGCTCGGCCAGGCCGCGAACGAGGCGCTGGACGTGCCCTTCTACGCCTGGCGCAAGCAAAGCCAGACCGGCGTCTACATCGCCGACCAGATCGAACGCGATGCGCTGACCATCTCGGCCTCGGCGCGCTATGACTGGGTGGATACGGATTATTCCGACTACAACTTCTACACCGGCGCGATCGACAGCGGCAGCCAGAAGGACGAGGCGTTTACCGCGCGCCTCGGCGTGTCCTACGAGTTCGAGAATGGCGTGACGCCCTATGTGAACGTCGCGAGTTCCTTCGCCCCGAACGTGGCGCAGGTCTTTGACGACGTGTCTGACCTGAGCGGCAGCCCCGCCGATCCGACCGAGGCGCTGCAGAAAGAGATCGGCGTCAAGTATCAGCTTCCCGACCAGCGCACCGTTGTGACCGCCGCCTATTACGACATCCGGCAGGACAATGGCATGTCGCTGGTCGTCGGCGGGGACGGCCGCAATCGGGGCCTGCAATACGACCTGACCTCGCGCGGGTACGAACTTGAGGCGATGAGCAATCTGGAGAACGGCGTCAGCCTGATCGCCTCCTACGCGCATATGGATGTCGAGATCAACGAAGGTGCCCCGGGCACCAAAGGCAAGCAACTGTCGGGCGTGCCCGACGACACCCTGTCGCTTTTCGTCAAATATGAGCCGCAGCAGGGCGCGTTGCAGGACCTCGCAGTGATGGGCGGCATGCGCTATATCGGCCGCAGCTATGGCAATGACACCAACACGATCGAGAATGCCAGCCGCACCTATTTCGACCTTGGCCTCAGCTATGATTTCGCGGCCTTCGGCTATGACGGCACCCAGTTGCAGTTGAACGTGAAGAACCTGTTCGATCGCGAGGGGCAGACCTGCACTGGCGACTGGTGCTACCGGGACGAGCCGCGGATGATCGACCTGAGCCTGTCGCGCCGCTTCTGACATGCGGGGGGACCAAATCGGCCGGGCGATGCCGCTGGCGCTGGCCTCGCTTGGCGGTCTTTACGTCACCCAAAGCGTATTGGGCGGATTCATTTGGTCTGCCCTTCCCGCTGTCATGCGCGAGCGTGGCATGGCGCTGGAGCAACTGGGTTTCCTGTCCCTGCTGGTCCTGCCCTGGGCGCTGAAATTCCTGTGGAGTCCCTGGATCGAGGCATGGCGGCGTCCGGTTGCCGGCCCCGCCCGGACCAAGTCCGTGATCCGGCTGGGCGGCGGGCTGATCCTGCTGGCGACGCTGGCGCTGGCACTGGTCGTGGACATGCCACTGCCCGCCCTGATCCTGACGCTGTTCATCATCGCAACCGCGACCGCCACCGTCGACATCGCCTGCGACGGTCACGCGGTCGAGGCCTTCCCATCCTCGGCCTATGGCTGGGCGAACATGATGCAGGTGGGCGGGGCCTATGTCGGCGCGGCCCTGGGCGGGGGGCTGGTCCTGGTTGCCATCGACCGGCTGGGATGGAGCGCGGGCATCGCCGTCCTGCTCCTGACTTGCCTGGCCTGCACCCTGCCGTTCCTGTTGTTGCCACAACCCGCGCCCCGCGCCGCGCCCGCGTCAAGCGGTCCAAGCCTGCGCGCCGCGCTGGCCCGACCGCAGCTTCGCCGGGGCATCTGGATCACCGCGCTTTTCGTAGCCGCGATGAAGTCGACGCTGGGATATTTCGGGCCGTTCCTGGTGGACCAGGGCTTTACCCTGACCGAGGTCGGGCTGTTCAGCGCCTCGGGCAGCTTGGTCGTCGGCGTCATTGGGGCGATCTTCGGGGGCTATGTCGTGGCAAGGCTGGGCACCCTGCCAGTGCTGATGATCGCGCTGGCGGGGCAGGCGCTGGTGCTGGCCTATTGCCTTGGCGTCGCGGCGGGTCTGGCGCTGCCGCTGCGGCCATTGGCGGTGCTGACGCAGATCGTGTCCTCGGCCTGGCTGGCCTTTGGCTTTGTCGCGCTTTACGCGCGCTTCATGCAATGGTCGGATCCCGGTCAGGCGGGTGTCGACTTCACGATTTTCCAGTGCACCGACGCCGGTATCGGCATGGTGCTGGGATTTCTGGGCGGCCAGCTGGCCGGGCATTTCGGATATTCCACGCTGTTCGGAACGGCTCTGGCCTGCTCGGCGCTGTGCGCCTTTGGTATCCTGATAAGCTGGGGCCGTGCCGATCCGGCCCGCGCCTAGACCTGTGCCTCGGCCAGCAGCATCTCGGAGATCGCGCTGAGCGAACTGGCCATATGCGCCCTCATCAGGGTCGCGGCGTAATCACCGTCGCGGGCCAGAACGGCCTGCAGGATTGCGCGATGTTCGTCCCGTGACTGTCCGATCCGGTCGCCGCTGCCGCGAAAGCTGGCCTCGCGCCAGGGCAGGCTGCGGCGGTTCAGGTCATCCAGCAGCGCGGCGATCGTCCGGTTTTGCGCGCCACGGCGCAGGGCGTCGTGAAAGCGCGCGTTCACCGTCGCATAATGGCCGTTGTCGTCGGCAAGAATTCGGGTCAGGGCATCCCGCTCAATCTCGGTCATGCGATGCGCGGCAAGGCGGGCGCAGATCGCCTCGATCTCTCCCAAAGTCTCGAACAGGTCGCGCAGGTCGGCCACGCTCATTCGGCGCACGACAAAGGCGCGACGGGGGCCGCGTTCGACCAGACCTTCGCTGTCCAGCCGGTGCAGCGCCTCGCGCACCGGGGTGCGGGACATGCCGAATTCTTCGGCAATGCCGGATTCGGTCAACGCGTCGCCGGGCCGCAGCGTCCCGGCCACGATCCGCTCGGACAGTGCGGCATGGACGTGATCGGCGGATCTTTCACTATTTGCCATCGAGAACCAATTATGTGTACTGGACAAATCAACATGTATACATAAAAACGAATCCTGACCAGACCAATCCGTGGGAGCATGCCATGACCTTCGATTTCCTTTCGGGCCGGCGCCCTTCGACCTTTGCCCGCAAGGCGATGATCGCAA
Source organism: Paracoccus sp. KR1-242 (assembly GCF_049446195.1). Classification (NCBI taxonomy): domain Bacteria; kingdom Pseudomonadati; phylum Pseudomonadota; class Alphaproteobacteria; order Rhodobacterales; family Paracoccaceae; genus Paracoccus; species Paracoccus sp. KR1-242. The sequence goes on along the minus strand of NZ_JBMSED010000005.1, from coordinate 261,098 downwards.
CCTCGCATCCGCTGTCCACGGCGGCGGGGTTGGAGATCCTTGACCGCGGCGGGAATGCTGTGGACGCGGCGATTGCCGCGGTCGCCGTGCAATGCGTGGTCGATCCGCTGATGACCGGCTTGGGCGGCGACTGCTTCGCGCTTTACGCGCCGGCGGATGGGAAGGTGAAGGCATTGAACGGCTCGGGCCGCGCCCCCGCCGCAGCCACCGTCGCCGCGCTGAAGGCCGCCGGACTGGAAACCGAGATCCCGCAGGGATCGGCCCATTCGGTGACGGTGCCCGGCGCGGTTTCGGCATGGTGCCGCCTGCATGGCGATCACGGCAGCATTCCCCTTGCCCAATTGTTCGAACGCGCCATCGACTATGCGCAGAACGGCTATCCGGTGACGCCCCGCGTCGCACAGGACTGGGCCGAGGCGGCAGAGTTCATTGGCCGCGACGCCCATGCGGCGGCAGTCTTCCTGCCCGGCGGCCGCGCGCCCCGCGCGGGCGAACGCCACGCCCAGCCTTTGCTGGCTGACCGGCTGCGTGAAATCGCGGCCGATGGCGCGACGGGCTTCTACAAGGGCCAGACGGCGGCGCATATGGTGGCGCATCTGCAAAGCCTGGGCGGGCTGCAGACGGAACAGGATTTCGCCGAAGGTTGTGACGGCGCCGAATGGGTCACGGCGATCAGCGCCAGCTATCGCGGCTATGATATCCACGAATGCCCCCCGAACGGGCAGGGGCTGGCGGCGCTGCTGATCCTGCGCATTCTTGAGGGCTTCGACATGGCCGCGCTGTCCGAGGCAGACCGCATCCATGTCCATGCCGAGGCGACGAAACTGGCCTATCACCACCGGGACGAACTGATCGGCGATCCCGCCCACTGCGAGGGTCTGGTCGAGCGCCTGCTTTCGGACAAGGCGGTTGCGGCCCTGCGCGCCCGGATCGACATGACACGCGCCCTGCCGCCCGCGCTGTGGGACGAACCCGAGCACAAGGACACGATCTATCTTTGCGTCGTGGACGATCAGGGCAATGCGCTGTCCTTTATCAACTCGATCTTCCACGGCTTCGGTTCGGGCCGGCTGGACCCAAGGACGGGGATCCTGTTCCAAAGCCGAGGCGCCTCGTTCCGGCTGATCGAGGGGCATCCGAACGCGATCGGCCCGCGCAAGCGCCCGATGCACACGATCATTCCGGGCATGGTCACGCAGGCTGGTCGCGTTGTCATGCCGTTCGGCGTCATGGGCGGGCAATATCAGGCGGCGGGCCATGCGGCCTTCCTGTCGGGCGTGATCGATCGCGGCCTGGGTCTGCAAGAGGCGATCGACCAACCGCGCAGCTTTGCCTTTGGCGGCACGCTGGACCTTGAGCGCACGATCCCTGCCGAGACCCGCGACGATCTGCAGGCCCGGGGCCATACTCTGCGCGTCGTGGATTCGCCGATGGGTGGCGCGCAGGCGATCCGCATCGGTTCGGACCTTCTGGAAGGCGGCTCGGACAGCCGCAAGGACGGCATGGCCCTTGGCCACTGACACAATGAGTTCGGAGTTCGGAAAATGCGTTTCCTGAAACGGATCGGCATCGACAGCTACATGTTGATGCTGATCGGCGCGGTCCTGCTGGGGGTGATCCTTCCCGCGCAGGGCATGGCCGCCAGCCTGCTGAAATTCGCCACCTATTGGGCGGTGGCTCTGCTGTTCTTCCTGTACGGGGCCAAGCTGGACGCGGCCTCGGTCCGGGCGGGCATGATGAACTGGCGGTTGCAGGGTCTGACCTTTGCCGCGACCTACGTCATCATCCCGCTGATCGGACTTGCGGTCGCCACGATCTTCGGCGGGCTGCTGCCGTCCGAGGTCGTGCTGGGCGTCCTGTTTCTGGCGGTCCTCCCTTCCACCGTGCAGTCCTCGATCGCGTTTACCTCGATGGCGGGGGGGAACGTCCCCGCGGCCATCTGTGCGGCATCGGTATCGAACCTGATCGGCGTCGCCCTGACGCCGGCGCTGGTGGCGCTGATCCTGCATCAGGGCGGCGGGGGCATCAGCATGGATGCCGTGGTCAAGATCGGTACGCAGATCCTTTTGCCCTTCGTCGTGGGCCAGCTTGTGCGGCCTTGGCTGGGCGAGTTCGTCAAGCGGCACAGGGTGCTGACGCTGACCGTCGATCGCGGCTCGATCCTGCTGATCGTCTATTCGGCCTTCAGCGCAGGGACGGTGTCGGGCCTTTGGAATGAAATCCCGCCGCAAAGCCTGATCCTGTTGATCGCCGTGATGCTGACCTTCCTGGCCGCGGTCTTCGGTGTGATGCTCGGGGCGGGGCGGCTGTTCTCCTTGCCTTACGAGGATCGGGTCGTGCTGTTCTTCTGCGGCTCGACCAAAAGCCTGGCGAGCGGCCTGCCCATGGCCACGGCCTTGTTCCCTGCGGCGACCGTGGGGGCGACCGTCCTGCCGGTGCTGGTCTATCACATGTCCCAGCTGCTGGTTTGCGCCATGATTGCGCAGGCCAGTGCGCGGCGGCGCGCAAGGGCGGGGGCCGTCCCGGTCTAGCCGCGAGCTTCGGCCGCGCCGGCAACCCGGCGCGGCGCGTCTTCGGGCTCTATGGACAGGCGGTCGTGCAGAAGGACGGTGATCCGGCCGCGGCTGATGTCGATGATCCCCTGCAGCCGCAATTCATTCAGCTTGCGGTTCACCGTCTGGCGCGAACATCCCGCCAGCGCCGCCAGATAGGTCTGGTTGATGCGCAGCTCCGGCTGGCCGGGGGTGGTGAACTGCTGCAGATAGACGCAGATCCTTTGATCCGCCGTCAGGAAATGGTCCAGCGAGCGTTGGCGATTGTCCCGGACCAGCTTGTCCAGCAGCACGCTTGCAAGGTTGGTGACAAGGGTGCGGGCTGGGACATGCTTCAGCAACTGCGCCGTCGTGCAATACAGAACGCGGCTGTTCGCCATCGCCCGGCAGGTCGCGGCACAGGGCTTGCCCGACAACGCCTCGACTTCGCCCAGAACTTCTCCCGGTCCGGCGATATGGACGATGATCGAATTCCCCTGATCGTCGATATAGGTCACTTCGACCTGTCCCTGTTCGACCAGGAAGAACCCCTCGGTCCGTTCGCCCTGCCAAAGAATGTCGCGCGCCGCACGAAAGCTGCGGAACTGGCATTCGGCGATAAAGGCCCGCTTCTGGGCCAGTGTCAGCCCGTCCAGGATCTCGGCGGAAATCAGCGGGGATCCGGCTGCGGGCTGGGTCATGGCAGCAAGCCAAATCCCGTGCCCGCGGGGGGCGCGGCGGGGCCGGGACGGGCGCGGAAGCTGCGAAGCGGCATGGGGGGCGATGCTGGTCAGTGGCCGTTCGCATCATCTTGATGCGCGAAACGGGACGGCGCAAGCCGTCCCGCTCCAACGCCTGCAATAAATGCATGTTCAAACAAAGATACTCGTCAAGCACTGCTGGAGTAATTGCATTTCCACGCCCAGTAATTGCCATCTAGCAGCAGGCCCATCGGCGGAATGTCGCGCAGGCGACATATCCGGCGGTAATCCGCCGAACCTGTCCGAAAGGGCAGGTCGATCTGTCGGGAACGGGCGTCCTCAGACGATTGCGGGCTTCAGGCCGGTCAGGAAACGGGCCACCCGCCGGGCGACATAAGCGTCGGTTTCGGCCGCGCTCAGCGGCGGCATCATCAACAGCGCCCGGCGTTGAAGTCCCGACAGGATCAGGTCCACGAACTCGGCTGCGGCGGCAGGGCAATCGCCGATGGCCAGATCGCCGCGGCTTTCGCGCAAATGCAGGTAATCGGCCAGCGTCGCCACCGAGCGCTCGGGCCCGGATTGATAGATCTTGCGCGCGAGGTCGGGGAATTTCTCTCCCGCGCCGATCATCATGCGCATTGCGGCAAGGATTTCGGGCTGCAGAAGCATTGCGATCATCTGGTGGGCGATCGCCTGCAACTCGTCCTCGACGCTGCCCTGGCCCGAACCGAGCCGGCGCAGGGTTTCCTGCATCCGCCCGCATTCCTTCAGCACCAAGGCCTCGAACATCGCTTCCTTGCTGTCAAAATAGACGTAAAGGGTGCCTTTGGACACCGCCGCGGCACGGGCGACGTCCTGCATGGAAGCGCCCTCGAACCCCTTCGACAGGAACATGCGCCGCGCACCATCCAGGATTTGCTGGCGTTTTGGGCTGTCATCCGGCTGGGACGCGCTGCCATCGCAGGCTGGTTCCGTCGCAGGCATCGTCGGGGTCATTTTCTTCCTTTTTTGCTGGCAAGGCAGACCGCTCGTCCCTATATCGCTATATTGACCGAACCGTTCGGTCAATATTATTCTGCACCTGCATTCAGCCTCGGAGAATCGGGGCAATTCCAGAACATCCCAGCGCCGCAGCCGGCACCATCCGAAAGGCCGAAACAATGTCGTCGAATTCCGAGACGCCGGAACAGCCGCCGAAGGCGAAGTCCGGAAAGGCCAAGCGTGTCCTGGCGATCCTGGCGATGATCGTGCTGGCGGGCGGAGGCTATGAAGGCTGGAAATGGTTCACCGTCGGGCGCTTCCACGAAGCGACGGACGACGCCTATCTGCAGGCCGACCTGATCTCGCTTCAGGCGCGGGCGACGGGTTATGTCTCGGACATGCTGGTGGCGCCGAACGCCGCGGTCGAACGCGGGCAGGTGATCGCCCGCATCGACCCCGAGGATTACCGCCTTGCGCTGGAGGCCAAGCAGAACGACCTGGCGCTGGCGGAAAGCGCGCAGGTGCAGCTTGAGGCCCAGATCCGTTCGGGCGATGCGGGTATCCAGCAGGCGCAAGCCTCGTTGGTCGCGGCGACTGCGCTGAATGACGGGGCCCAAAAGACCTTCCAACGGGCGCGCGACCTGAAAAGCAGCTCGGCCGGGACGCAGGCCGCCGTCGATGCCGCCGAAGCCAATGCCAAAAGCGCGGCCGCCCAGGTGAAAAGCGCCGAGGCCGCGCTGAAGCAGGCCGAGGCCGAGTTGACCGTGCTGCACGCGCGTCAGGACAGTGCCGAGGTTGACATTCGTGCCGCACGCACCGCCGTCAAGCAGGCCGAGCGCGATCTTGGCTTTACCGAGATCCGTGCCCCCTTTGCAGGTGTCCTGACCGAACGCCAGGTCCAGCTTGGCTCGTTCGTCGCTACCGGAAGCCGGATCGGTACGCTGGTCCCGGTGCAGGATGTCTATGTCGAGGCGAACTTCAAGGAAACGCAGATCGCCCATATCCATCCCGGGGCCAAGGTCGCGGTCCATGTCGATGCCTGGCCCGACGCTGTGCTGCACGGCACTGTCGAAAGCATGACCGCCGGAACGGGGCAGGTTTTCAGCCTGCTGCCTGCGTCGAACGCAACCGGCAACTTCACCAAGATCGTCCAGCGCGTTCCGGTCCGCATCGAGATTTCGCCCGAGGATCGCGGTCGCCTGCCGCTGCGTCCGGGCATGTCCGTCGTCGCCACGATCGACATCCGCACGGGCGAGGACAAGCCTCTGATGCCCGCCACGGACCGCAGTCATGAGACCGCGCCCGTTCCGCAGGATGCTCTGACCAGTTCGCTTGAACACGGCTCTGCCGCCCCGCGCCACGCGCGGACCGGAGGCTGATCCATGGCCGCCCCCGCGGCAACCGGCGCGGGTGCGGTCGTCGACCCTGACCGCATCGATCCCCGCCGCCTGATCACCTTCCTGCTGATGGTGCTGGGCATGTTCATGGCGATCCTGGACATCCAGATCGTCTCGGCCTCGCTATCCGAAATCCAGGCGGGACTGGCCGCCTCGGGCGACGAAATTCCGTGGATCCAGACCTCGTACCTGGTGGCCGAGGTCATCATGATTCCGCTGTCGGGCTATCTCTCGCGGATGCTGTCGACGCGCTGGCTGTTCACCATCTCATCCGCGGGTTTCACGCTGATGAGCCTGCTTTGCGGCTTTTCGAACTCGATGGGCGAGATGATCCTGTGGCGCGCGCTGCAGGGCTTTATCGGGGGCGCAATGATCCCGACGGTGTTCGCCTGTGCCTATACGATCTTCCCGCGGTCGAAGATGCATATCGTCTCGCCCATGATCGGGCTGGTCGCGACGCTGGCCCCGACCATCGGGCCAACGCTTGGCGGCTATCTGACCGAGTTCCTCAGCTGGCACTGGCTGTTCTTCATCAACGTGATCCCCGGCATCATCGTCACGACGGCGGCCTTCGTGCTGATCGACTTCGACAAACCGGATATGAGCCTGCTCCGCCGCTTCGACTGGTGGGGTTTCCTTGGCTTGGCGGTCATGCTGGGCGCGATGGAATATGTGCTTGAGGAAGGTGCGGGTGACGACTGGTTCGCCGACGAAACCATCGTGGCCATGACGGCGATCATGATCTCGGGCGCGTTCCTGTTCTTCTGGCGCGCCTTCACCGCCGAGGAACCGATCGTGCGGCTGGACGCCTTTGCCGACCGCAACTTTGCGATGGGATCGGTCTTTTCCTTCGGGATGGGGATCGGCCTTTATGGCCTGATCTATATCTTCCCCGTCTATCTGTCGGCGGTCCGCGACTACAACTCGTTGCAGATCGGCGAGGCGATGATGGTCTCGGGGATCGCGATGTTCCTGACCGCGCCGCTGGCCGGGCGGCTGTCGCAGACCACCGATCCGCGATGGATGATGGGCGTGGGCTTCGCGCTGTTCTCGCTCAGTTGCTGGATGATGACGCAGCTGACGGCGGACTGGGACTATTGGCAGATCTTCGTGCCGCAGATCCTGCGCGGGGTGTCGCTGATGCTGTGCATGGTGCCCGTGTCGAACATTGCGCTGGGGATGCTGCCGCCCGAAAAGATCAAGAACGCCTCGGGGCTGTTCAACCTGACCCGGAACCTGGGCGGGGCCGTGGGTCTTGCGGTCATCAACACGATCCTGTCCAGCCGCGAGGACATGCATTATGCCCGCCTGTCCGAGGCCGTGAACAACACCAGCGAAGCCGCCACGCAGGCGATGGAGATGCTGGAGCACGTCTATTCCAGTCTGGGCGACGCAGCCCATGCGGCGGCGCTGTCGACCATCACCGGGATGACACGGATGCAGGCCGTCATCATGTCGCTGTCCGACATCTTCCTTTTGCTGATCGTCCTGTTCGGATGCCTTGCGACGCTTCTTTTGTTCGTTGAACGGCCGGGTCAGGCAGGCGGCGGTGGTGGCGGGCACTGACCGGCGGCCCCTTCGGGGGCCGTCATCGCTGCGACATAACCGCCCGTTATCAAGATCATTAGACATTAGAAATTAATCTAATCGTTGCAATGGGCTAATAACGTCTTCGAAGCGCGAGTCACCCGAAGCCGCCGCCAACCCGGCAGCGCGCCAAGGTCGCCAGATAGCCGAAGGAAAGTGCCATGGACGACAAGATCGTGAAAACCGGGGGCGGTTGCCCCGTCATGCATGGAACCAATCGCAACACGCGGGCCGATGCCCGGTCGAACCGCGAATGGTGGCCGAACCAGCTGAACCTGAAGATCCTGCATCAGGACAACGTCGCCCTGAACCCGCTGGGCGAGGCGTTCGACTATGCCGAGGAATTCAAGAAGCTGGATCTGGAAGCAGTCAAGGCTGACCTGCGCAAGGTGATGACCGACAGCCAGGACTGGTGGCCGGCCGACTGGGGCCACTACGGTCCGCTTTTCATCCGCATGGCGTGGCACAGCGCCGGGACCTATCGCACCGCCGATGGCCGCGGTGGCGCACGCGCGGGCGCGCAGCGCTTCGCGCCGCTGAACTCTTGGCCGGACAACGTCAACCTTGACAAGGCGCGCCGCCTGATCTGGCCGATCAAGCAGAAATACGGCAACAGCCTCAGCTGGGCCGACCTGCTGATCCTGACCGGCAACGTCGCGCTGGAATCGATGGGCTTCAAGACCTTCGGCTTCGGTGGCGGACGTCCCGACGTCTGGGAACCGCTGGAAGACATCTACTGGGGTTCGGAAGTCGAATGGCTGGCGCTGAGCGGTTCGAAAGGCAGCCGTTACTCCGGCGAGCGTGAGCTGGAAAGCCCGCTGGCCGCCGTGCAGATGGGCCTGATCTACGTCAATCCGGAAGGGCCCGACGGCAATCCCGATCCGCTTGCTGCGGCCAAGGACATCCGCGAGACCTTTGGCCGCATGGCCATGAACGACGAGGAAACCGTCGCGCTGATCGCGGGTGGCCACACCTTCGGCAAGACCCACGGCGCGGGCGAGGCGACCCATGTCGGCGCGGACCCCGAAGGCTCGGCCATCGAGTTGCAGGGCTTTGGCTGGAGCAGCTCCTTTGGTTCGGGTTCGGGCGGCGATGCGATCTCGTCCGGGCTGGAAGTCGTCTGGACCCAGAACCCGACGCAATGGAGCCATGGCTTCTTCCGCAACCTGTTCGAATATGAATGGGAGCTGACCAAATCGCCCGCTGGCGCGCATCAGTGGAAGCCCAAGGATGGCGCCGGGGCCGGCACCGTGCCGGACGCGCATGACCCGTCCAAGCGGATCGCGCCCTCGATGCTGACCACCGACCTGTCGCTGCGCTTCGATCCGATCTATGAAAAGATCTCGCGTCGCTTCTATGAAAACCCGGAAGAGTTCGCCGACGCCTTTGCCCGCGCGTGGTTCAAGCTGACCCACCGCGACATGGGGCCGAAAGTCCTGTATCTGGGCCCGGAGGTTCCGGCCGAAGACCTGATCTGGCAAGACCCGATCCCCGCGGCCGATCATCCGCTGGTCGACGCCGCCGACATCGCCGATCTGAAGGCGAAGGCCCTGGCCTCTGGCCTGACCGCGTCCGAACTGATCCAGACCGCCTGGGCCTCGGCTTCGACCTTCCGCGGTTCGGATTATCGTGGCGGCGCCAATGGTGCCCGCATCCGTCTGGCCCCGCAGAAGGACTGGGAAGCGAACCAGCCCGAGCAACTGGCCCGTGTCCTGTCGGTACTGGAAGGCATCAAGGCCGAATTCGACGCCAAGGGTGCGAAGAAGGTCTCGCTGGCCGACCTGATCGTGCTGGCGGGCGATGCGGCGGTCGAAGCTGCCGCCAAGGCCGCCGGTCATGATCTTGCGCTGCCCTTCGCCGCCGGCCGTGGTGACGCCACGCAGGAACAGACCGATGTCGAAAGCTTTGACTGGATGGAGCCGCTGGCCGATGGTTTCCGCAACTATCAGCGCAAGCAATTCTCGGTCGCGGCCGAAGAGCTGCTGATCGATCGCGCCCAGTTGCTGAAGCTGACCGCGCCCGAAATGACCGTCCTGCTGGGTGGCCTGCGCGCGCTGAACGCCAATTACGGCGGCACCGCGCATGGCGTCCTGACCAGCCGTCCGGGCCAGCTGACGAACGACTTCTTCGTCAACCTGCTGGGCATGGACACGGTGTGGAAGGCCCAATCGGATGCGCAGGACGTGTTCGACGGCACCGACCGCAAGACCGGCGCCCAGAAATGGACTGCGACCCGCGTCGATCTGGTCTTCGGCTCGAACTCGCAGCTGCGGGCGATTGCCGAAGTCTATGCTCAGGACGACGCGAAAGCGAAGTTCGTCGCTGATTTCGGCCGTGCCTGGAGCAAGGTGATGAATGCAGACCGCTTCGACGTGAAGAAGGCCTGATCAGACAGGGGGCGCGGGCCAGGGTCCGCGCCCCTTCCTTTTCCGCGGCGTCGGGGACTATCCCTTGCGCTTGCGGGACAGGTTCAATGCGATTGCCGCGTTGACCAGATCCCTGAACGCGGCTTCGTCTATCCGTGCGCCTTCGTGCAGGTCGATGGCGCGGCGCGTGTTCCCCTCAAGACTGGCATTGAAGAGCCGGGCCGGGTCGTCAAGCGACGCGCCCTTGGCAAAGGTCAGCTTCACGACGGCCTTGTAGGTTTCCCCGGTGCAGATGATGCCACCGCGCGACCACACTGGGACGCCGCGCCATTTCCATTCCTCGACGATCTCGGGGTCGCAGGACAGGATCAGCGCGCGCATGTGGGCCAGCGTCTCACCGCGCCAGTCGTCCAGTTCGCGGACGCGGCCATCGATCAGGGCCGAGGCATCCTGGGTGGTGTCAGTCATCTTTCCTCGCTTCCGCCCTTGCCGTTTCGGGCATTTGCCAAAATACAGTGCCGTGCCCAGAAGTAACCCGGCCTGTCCACGCGTCAAGGCAAAGCCGGTGGGGGCCGGAGGAGGGTAACATGCTGCGCAAGATCGTCGATTGGGATGAGGTCTACGAAAATACCGGGAACATTGCAGACGGAGAATCCTGGCCCGAACGCTGGGTCGAACCGTCCCGCAAATTCCGCGAAACGATGGCCGCTTCGGGGCAGGCACGTCTGGGCCTTGCCTATGGGGCGGGGCCGCGCAACCGGCTTGACCTGTTCTTGCCCGAAGGCGCGCCGCGCGGGCTGGTCGTCTTTGTTCACGGCGGGTTCTGGATGCATCTGGACCGCAGCTACTGGTCGCATCTTGCAGGCGGACCGCTGGCCCATGGCTATGCAATCGCGATGCCGGAATACGATCTTTGCCCTCAGGTGAGGATTTCAGAAATCACCGTGCAGGTGGCGGCGGCAATCACCCTGGCCGCGGGTCAGGTGGCGGGGCCGATCGCGCTGGCCGGCCACTCGGCGGGCGGGCACCTGGCCAGCCGGATGGTCTGCGCGGGCGCGCCGCTGACCCCGGACGTGCAATCGCGGATCGGAAAGGTGGTTTCGATCTCGGGTATCCATGATCTGCGCCCGCTGCGCCGGATCTGGCGGGCCGACACATTGCGGCTGGACGAGTCCGAGGTGCTGGCGGAAAGCCCGGCGCTTCTGGACCCGGCTCCCGGCACCCGCATCACCTGCTGGGTTGGTGCGGGCGAAACTTCTGAGTTCCGTCGCCAGTCCGCGCTGCTGGCCAACCTGTGGCTGGGACTTGGCGCCGCGACCGAGGCGGTGGAAGAGCCGGACCGCCACCACTTTACCGTCGTAGACGGACTGGCCGACCCGCATCACCCGCTGGTCCGCAGCCTGCTGGATCTTGATGCAGGTCCGGCCCTTGCGGCGGGCGGTCAGGGTCAGGCGGCACTGGCTTAAGGAAGCGGATCTCGGCCCCAATACTGCGGTTCCGGCACCGCGCCGGGGCCGCGGATCAGCCCGCGGGGACGATCTGCGCGGTCAGGCCGTTGCCGCGGCGTTCCCCCGGCTCCGCGGCGCCGGGGTCCAGTCGAGAGGCGGCGGTCAGCGCCTCGGTCAGCAGGGCAAGGTCGGCCTCGTTGACCGGGCGCTTGTCACCCGCGTGAAGCTGGAAGGGCTGGGGGATGCCCGAAAGGCCAAAGGCGCGTCCGAAGGCACTTTCCACGGCCGGGTGCCCGCGGCCCAGCACAGCCGCCAACCCGTCCAGCGCCGACAGGTCCTCGGCATCGGGACGGCTGGTGTCGTCAAGAATGACCAGTCCCGGCCCCTCGACAATCATCGCAAAGCGCGCGCCACGTCCGGGGATGTCCAGTGCCAGCAGCCGTTCATCCTGCGGCCAGCCGCGTGCGACGCGGTCGCAAAGTGCGGCGAATGCCTGGCAGAAACGACCGACCAGCATCGCATCCTCGATCCGGGCCATGGTGTCGGGATTTTCGATATCCAGCGCGATGACCGCGAAATCCGACCGGGCGGGTTCGCCCCAGGGTGCGGGATCCAGCCCATTCCCTGCCAGCTGCGGTTCGCAATGGATGCTGCGCCCCTGCGCGATGTCCTGCAATTCGGGCATCGCCTCGGCCAGGGTCGGGGCAACCACCACGGGACGGTCCGGGTCGCCCGGAAACAGGAACCACGCCGTGGTTTCCGGCTGGCCCATCGGCCCGATGGCGGCAAGGAAAAGGCTCATGGCTGGATCACCTGCGATTTGCTGATCATGTCGAAAAGGCGCTCGATCTCGCGCTGCAGACCGGCTGTGTCACTGAACTCCATGTTGCGCACCGCCAGATAGACCATCTCGATCTCGCGCATCATATAGGCTTGGCCAAGCTGGCCCGGAACGGTGTTCAGGTTCAGCGATCCGCCCGTGGCCACCGTGTCGGCATTGCGGCCTGCTTCGGCCGCCTTAAGCATCGAGGGCGGGAAGATATTGCCGCCGGGCTGCCAGCCCGTGCTGCCCAGCTCGGGGTTGAGCTTCTCGGCCGGGAACAGATTGGCCGCGACCGAGGGACTTGCCTTGTTCCCGAACAGCGTCGCGGGCGCGACTCCCTGCTGCATCAGGTGCAGCGCCAAGGGCGAGGTGGCCGAGGCATTGCTGGATTGCAGCACCTCGCGCCCGAACAGCAGCGCGAAAAGCGGGGCCTGCGCGCCCGGACCGCCGGGCTTGGCCGCCGCCATAAGCGCCTCGGCCGCTTGCGGGCCGCTCATGCCCGCCTTGGTCAGAGCCTCACCGATCTCGGGATAGCGGCCGATATCGTCGATGAAGATATTGCGGCGCGCGGCGTCGCTGCCCAAAAGGCCTGGCTGCTGATGCGCGCCGACCGCCGTGCCGCCAACCTGGATCGGGATCGGGGCCTTGCCCTGGAGGCGGCCGGGCTTGCCCGGCACGACCGGGCGCATGTCGAGGTTCGCGCCCAGATCCTCGGGCTGGCCGCCAGCCGGGACGGAATGGGGCGGTCCCCCTGCGCCGACCCGACCCTTGGACTGCTGGAAGCGTCTCTTGCCGATGTCATGGACCATGCGGCGCACCGCTTCGGGATTGTCGCGCAGGACCTGACGGACGGTCACGTCATCGCTGTTCCCGGCCACGACGCGGCTGTCCTCAAGCGACAGCTTGCGCAGGCGGTGACGCAGGCGCCACAGGCCCAGCTGGACACCCAGCCGCAGGCGCGAGACCCCTTTGGACAGCAGGCTGCCCAGCGGCGGGCCGATGGCCCGCACGGCCTCGTCCCGGCGTTCGCGGCGGCGGCGGGCCTCGTCCTCTTCGCGTTTGCGGCGGCGCTCGGCATCGGTCTCGCGCTTCTTGCGGGGGTCTTCGCTGCGTTCGCGGTCGCGCTTGCGCCGGTCGGATTCGTGGCGGTCCCGGTCCGCCTGCGCCCGAGCGCGGCGGCGGTCATTGGCATTCCCGCCCCGGTCGTCGCCATCGTCCCTGCGCCGCCGGCGCTTGTCGCCGCCACGCCGCCTTTCGCTGCGCTGCCGCCGCCGTGACATGAAGGCGCGGAAACGCTGCTGGATGCGCGCGATGATCCCCTTGAAGGGCCGCGCGATGGCCCCGATGATCCGCCCGATCAGCGCATCTATGCCCAGGAAGGTCAGCACCATGTCGACCGCCGCGACGATGCCATGCGCCAGTGCGCGCGCGAAAGCCGCCGCGCCATTGCCGGGCGCGGCAACCTGCATGACGAATTCGAAGAAGGCCGAGGCGGCCGAGAACAGCGACTGCACCAGCGCCCAGGCCGCCTTGATCGCATCGATCACCGCCATGATCGCCCCCGCGCCGGGGATCAGCTTCAGCGCCAGTTGGGTGGCCATCCACGTCATGGCCGCGACGCCGATCGCGGGCAGCATCAGGGGCAGGTTTTCGGTGATCAGGCCGATCATGCTGCTTGCCAGCGTGGTCAGCATCTCGACCCAGTTCGGAGGCAGGTTCATCAGCAGCTGCAGGCCGGGAACCTTGTTGAAGAACCATTCCTTGAACGCTTCCTTCAGGGAATCCCACAGATTGTTCCTGACGCCCTCCTTTGCCTGACTTCCTGCGGCGGACAGGAAGGCCCCGATCCCCATGCGGGTGACTCGGGCCAGCAGCCGCATGAACTTGCCCAGAAGTTCGGCCAAGGCCTTGATCGCGGCGGCGATGCGGTCGACAAGCCCCGCATTCTCGGCCTGGATTTCGGCCAGCTTCGCATCCATTTCGCGGATCGCGCGGTCGCGTTCGCGATCAAGGGCGGCCAGCGCGCTGCGACGCGTGGTTTCGATCCGTTGCTCCATCGCGGCGAACTGGTTGCGGGCGCGTTCCAGTGCCGCCTGTGCGTCGGTGTCAAGCTTGCCGTGATTGTCCGAAACAAGCTGGTCAATGCTGGCCTTGGCCTCGGCCAATGTGGTCTTGCAGCCGTCGATCGTCTTCTGGATGCCATCCTTTATCTCGACCAGAAGCGCATCGATATCGGCGATATAGGCGCTGCGGTTGCGGTCGTAGAGCGCCTTGACCTCGGACAGGCTGTTGATCGACAGGACCCAGTCGCGACCGCGATAGTAAAGGCCGCGCAGCCCGCGATAGCGGCGGCTCTTGAAGGCGTCCAACTCGGCCCGGACGCCTGCGGCAAAGGCCTCAAGCCGCTGACCCTGCCTTTCGCGGAAGGATTGCACCGCGTCATTCTGAAGCGAGGCGAGCTTGTCGTTCACCTGGCCTTCCGCCGTGGCATAGATGCCGCTGATCTGCTCGGCCAACGTGCGCTGGCCGGTTTCCTCACCGCCTCGCGTGCCGGTCTGTTCGGCGCTGACTGCGCCTTGTGAGGCATGGCGCTGGCCCGTCATCGTGCCGACGGATTCGCTCTCAGTCGCAGTCAGACCGCCCTGCGCCTCGGCGGTGGCGCCGCTTTCGGTCATCCGCGCCTCGGTCGAGGCCCCGTCTACGTTTTCGTTCAGCTCTTTCTTGTCCTCGCCGATGGCGTGCAGGGGGCCTTCGTCGGCGCGAGTCAGGGTCGCGTCGTCAACGTCATGTTCAGACAGGGCCTGATCGGCATCCTCCTTGAACTCGGACGCGTCGAGCGATTCCTCGGGCACTGGCGGGGGCGCGGCGGCGGCAAGGGCCGGGTCGGCACTGCCCGGTGCGCCCATCGGCTCGGGCTGGGGCACCGCGGCTGGTGGCTCGGCGCCCATCGGGGGTGCGCCCACCTGCGACATCGAATCCCGCACCGGAGCGGCCTGCTGGCCCGCATCGGCGGCGATGCTTTGGGCCAGCTGGTCGCGGGTTCCCGCACCGCCGGGACCGGCGAAATTGTCCAGCTCCTCGATGGTAGTCGGCGCGACCGAGGCCAGCGCCGATTGCGCGCGCTGCGCGGCCCCTGCGGCATCCGGAGAGGTGATCGTCGCCTCGGCCAGTGTTCCCGCCTGCTGGCGCTGGCCGTCGGCTTCGGCAGCGGTCGGGGCAGGCTCGGCAGCCGCGCGGGCTGCCCCGATGCGCGATCCCGCGCCCTCGTTCACGCGCAGGGACTGGGCGCGGGTCGTCAGGCGCTGGCGGGCTTCGTCCGCCGCCGGTTCGCCACGGTCGCCCAAGTTCTGGCCGAAGCGCTTGCGGCGACCGCCGCCACCGCCGCGTGCGACAGGCCCGCCGCCGCCCCCGGCCATGGCTGCGGCACCTTCGCCCTTGGCGGCTTCACCCTCGCCTTTCTTGCCGCGGCCCTTGCCGTCGCGCTTCTTCTTTTTCTTGGCGTCCGGAGCAGCCTCGCCCGCGCCTGCCGTGGCGCCCGCCACCGCGACCGAGGGGTCAGGCGCGGCTTCGGCGGCGTTTTCGCCGCGCGCGGTCTGGGCGTCATCGGGTGCCTTTGCGGTCGCGGACGCGGTCGCCGGGGTGGCGGCATCCCCCTTGGCCTTCGTCTTGTCCTTGCCGGGACGCTGAAGGCCGGTGACCTGTCCACCCGCTGCCGAGACCTGTGCAGTCATGGCCGGGGTCAGGACGCTGCCCGCACCGGGCGCGACGGCACCGGGGCGGGACGGGGCAAGCGTCATGGCCGGCGACAGCGACAGGGACGCGGTGCCGGGCAAGGCGCGACGCATGATCTGGCCGCGCAGGGACTGGCCCGCCGCACCGACCTGCGCGCGCCCGCCCGACAGCACCGTTGCCGCAGCCCGGTCCGCCGAAACCTCGGCCGCCTCTCCGGGGTTCGAAACCTGCGATCGTGCCTGCACAGCGCCGCCGCCGCCGGAATGGCGCTGCTGGATCACATGGGCCAGCTCATGCGCGATCAGCCCGTCGCCCGACGCCGATCCGGGTCGGTAGCGGCCGGGGGCAAAGGCAATGTGGTTGCCGCTGGTCAGCGCCTCGGCGCGCAGGGTGCCGGTCGCCTGCATGGCCTCGGCCCCCGTATGGACACGAACATCGGCCAGCGAGGTGCCATACCCCGCCTCCATCCGGCTGCGCAGTCCCATGGGCAGGGGCGCGCCGCCGGTCAGCCCGCGTTGCAGGCCGGTCAGCACGGGCGTGGCCGTTTCAGGAAGTTGGGCCGGTCCCGCCTGCATCCGGCTGCCGCCCGAGGATTCGGCGCTGGTTGCCTTTTGCATCTGGGCGGATTGGGCCGATTTCATCTGCCGGCTCCGTCTCGCGCGGATGGCCGGGGCGCTGAACGCGAGAGAGGTCCGGGCCGGAGCCAGAACCTCTCCCAGGGACTTGAACCCTTCGGCGGACGCCGACCACATGACACGAACACGATCACTCGGGTCCGGGTCTGATTCAGTGTAACATTTCGGGCCGCGCGCTCCAAAGCAAATCTCCGGTCAGGGCAGGGTCGTGGGTTCGCTGGGCTGGCCCATCCCAGAATAGGCGTTGTCGGCAAATGCGCGCACGAAACGGTCTGGGCGGCCCCATGACGGTTCCAGCCCGCCAAGACGGTTCCAGCGGATGCCATAGGCCATTCCGTGGCTGAAATTGCCCCGCACCTCCAGCAATGGCCCGTACCAGCCCCACAGCCGGATTCCTTCGGAATCAAGGCCGATCGGGGCCTCGTTATCGGCCAGCGGGCGATACAGCCGGTCGACGATGCGGTTCCCGTTGATCCGGGCCGACAGGGCATGGCCGACGCGAATGCCGCCGCGCTGGCGCGATTGCCATGGCATCAGCAACGAGATCTGGTTGTCCATAATCTCGACATCGCGGACAAAGACGAAGTTGCTGCGGTCCAGGAACGACGATGCGGCGACACGGATCCCTTGCGCAAAGCCCGCAACGCGGTTGCCCTGGATGCGCGCGCTTTGACCGGGTTCGGTGCTTGCGTAAAGCGCTGCGACCGGCTCGGCCCGCGACAGGGCGCGCTTGGGACCGCGGCTCATGGCGACGACGATTCCGGCGCGGCCGTGGCGCTGCGGGTTGCTGGCCACCAGTCCGCTGCGCAGGTTGTTGAAATTGCCATTCAGGTCCGCGGGGATCGTGGCGGATCCGCCGATCCCGAACATGCGCAGGGCAAGGTTCTGCCGGAAGAAGCGCAGGAAATCGTCCATCGTCTCGGGCGGCTCGTTCTGGCCTCCGGGCGGGGGGTTCACCTCGGCCAGATGTTCCCACAGGTGGCTGTCCAGCGATGAATGGGTTTCAAAGGACAGCGTCCGGTTGCCCCACATCCCGTTCGCCATCGCGACGCCGAGCCGCGCAAAGGTTGGCCGGTCCAGCGAAATCCCGATGACCGGGCCACCGACGAAGTCGAAGCCGCCGTCGCCTTCATGCAGCATGATCCGGTCCAGCAGGACGGCGCCGGTCGCGACCAGCATTTCGCCGCCCTGTCCCAGCTCGTTCAGGAAGGTGATCGCCTCGGGGCGGACTTCGATGCTGTTGCCCGAGATGTCGGCATGGCCCGGATCGCTGGCAGTGACGCCGCTGTCATACATCCCAAGGCTCAGCGCGCAGCCCCGCATCGAGAAACTGCGCGTCGGACGCGCCGCGGCCGAGACCTGGCGGATCGCCGAGGCACCCGGCTCTGCCGGACCGGCAGCCCGCAGGCGGATCGTCTCCAGCCGAACCTCTCCGCAATCCACGAAGTCCAGAACCGCGCCCGATCCCCCGGTCAGCGCCTCAAGCGCGAAGTCGCGCAGATCGACCGAGCGGCAGCGTTCGAACCGGATCAGGCGGCGCAGGTTGCCGCGCAACAGGGTGCCGGGACCGATGCCCCCGACGATCAGGTCGCCCTTGTCCGCGATGATAAGGGTCTCGGTCAGGTCGCGCGTGCCCGCGTTCAGGCAGATGCGCGCGCTGCCGCCGGCCGGGATCGTGTCGATCACCGCCTGCACCGAGGCCCCCGGAGGCACCGCGATTTCCCCACAGCCATCCGATAGCCGCAGGAAAAGCTCGTCCAGTGCCTCTTGCACGGTGTCCGAGACGGTGCCCACGCGTTCGCCGTCATAGCGGGTCAGGTCGGCTTCCTGGGCGCAAAGCTTGCGATACCGTCGATCCAGCCAGGCGCGCAGGATCATCGGATTTCCCGCCGCCGCGCGCTCAAGCAGGGCCAGCGGCGCGAATTGCCGTTCGGGACCATGCGCGGTGGTGACAGCGGGGCCGTTGGCCTGCGGGGCCAGTACGCGGGCCTCGGCCTGCCACCAGTCGCCCTGTTCGAACTCACCGGTGATCTGCGCGGTCAGGCCGTGTTCAAGGACCAGCTCGGCATTGCCGGTGCCTGGGCGTTCCAGCAAGCCCGACCACAGCCGCAGCTTCAGCCCCGCGCCACCGAAGGGTGCAGGGCTGAAGGGGGCGGTGGGGTTCTCGGTCAACGGGTCCAGCAGCAGGAACTCGCGCAGCGAGCCGCCGACGACATCCCCGCCATCCAGCCGGAACAGTCGCCCCTGAGTCCGGCGCGCCCGCCTGAACCCGGCAGCGGCAAGGGTTGCCGGGGCACTGTCGCCCTGCTCGGTCGCGTCGGACAGCAATTCGACCAGATCGCCCGCGCGCAGGGGGGATGCCGCATCGACCCGCAGGTGGGTGACAAGTGAGCCGGGGGGCTGGTCCGGCATCAGGGAACAGGACCAAAGGCCCGCCGCATTGTCCCGTGACCACTTGAAGCGGGTGACCGCACCCGCTCCGGTCGTCACCTCATGGACGACAAGGCGGTAAAGCCGGTTCTCGGTCCCGCTATAGCCGCCCGGAACGGGCAGGTCGCAGGGGTCGGCGGCATCGGCCCCGGCGGCGGTGCCAAAGGTCACGCGCCCCGTTGGCTGGATCACCTGCGCAAAGGCAGCGGCGATGGCGACGGGATCGGTCAGGCCGGTGACGGCCGCCAGCTTGACTTGCGCCTGCACCTCGGTCCGACCGGTCGTCTCGCGTCCGGTTCCAAGGGCCTGTTCGCGCAGGCCCGGATCCTCGATGGCGGTCACGACGCGTTCGGACAGCTCCAGATAGGCAACTGTCAACGCCCCCGCGGTGCTGGCCGATGCGGCCTGCATCGCCTCGGCCGCCGGGCCGGTCAGGGCGGGCCAGGTCGCTTCGGTTGCGGGGGCGATCAGACCACCGACCTGATAGCTGCCGGCGGCCCAGTTGAAGAGCGCGGGCACCGCGGCGGGGGCAAGCGTCTCGACCAAGGCCAGCCAATAGGGCTGCGCAGTGGGCAGCAGGATGATCTCGCTTCCGGTCAGGGTGACAGCGAAGGGGGCATAGTCGCCGCCGGCGGGAATGTTGACCGGACTGCCCGCGATGCTGGCCGTCACCGCCTGATCCGCGCGCAACCAGACACGGCAAGGCGTCGCTGCCGACAGGGGCAGGCGCAGCGGCACCGTCACCTGTCCCGCGCCGCCATTGATGCGCAGCCCCGGCAGGCGATCCAGATACTTGCGCGAGAAGTCGCGCGTCGCATGCGCACCCCCGGTGACCCGGGCGCGCTGTCCCAGAACGGGATCGAAGCAAGCCAGCAGGCGGCCCGGCGTCACCAGGAACCCGGCATCTCCCGAACCGCTGTCGCAGGCCAGGTGGGTGATCCCCTGACGGTCCAGACGGTCGGACAGGTCCATCAGCGCATGCAGGTCGCTGTCCAGCACCGGCGCGCCCTGTCGCGCCAGCACGCGCCGATAGCTGCGGCCGCGCTTGGCATCGGGCCTGTGCCCGCGCGAGAAATCCCCTTCCATCGACCGAACTCCCCTTTCTGACATTGCGCCCCGGCCGGACGGCCGGAACGCGTACTTGTTCCCCGTCAGGGTCTTGTGACGATCCCGCTGCGCAGCCCCGCGGGCGTGTGCTCGGACAGCCTGCGGGCAAGCCCGCCGTAAAGCTCGCCCAGCCGGGCAGCGCCAAAGGCGCCCATCTCGCCGCCATCCGATGCACCGGCAAGGATGCGGGGATCGCCTTGTGGCTCCAAACGCAGCCAGGCCGGGTCGCGGCGATCGCGGCTTTCGAAGGGCACCCGGATCGGCCGCCCGGTCACGGGATCGGTCTCCAGCACGCGGTGGCGGCGCGGCGTCAGGCTGCCCGGCCCGACCAGCGAATAGCGCAGGCAGCCCCGGAAGCGTTCATGGGCATCAAGCCGTCCGGTCACGATGCAATCCGACAGCTCGACCTCGCCCACTTCGACCCGCCCCGCAAAGGTGGCGCGTTCGGCATCCAGCCGCGCGGCTGGGGCCGACAAGGCGAAACTGGTATCGTTCCCGGCGGCAAGAATGCTGTCGAGCACCGCGATTTCGCCCGCATCCTCGACCGAGACGGGGCCAAGGGCGCAGCGCCGGATCGACACGCGCTCGGCACCGGTCGCTTCGAACAGGCGCAGGCGCAGGCGGGTCTCGGCCCCATAAACGGACAGGAATGTCAGCGAGACCTGCTGCGCTGACGGCAGGTCAAGATCCAGCGCCCCGGAATCGATCGCAAAGCCCGACAGGACCAGCGCGCCATACCCGCCCGCGCCGGGGGTCGAGGACGCGATCTGCAACACCGGACGCTGGAATGGCGCGGCCCTGAGTTCGAGCTGTCGCGTTCCGGCGGGCCAGATCAGCGCCTCGGCGCGGTAAAGCCCGGAATCGACGATCTCGATCACCTCGTCGGGCAGGCCGGAGCCTGCGGCCGCCGCCAGCGCCGCCGCCACGCTGCGATGCAAAGGCAACCCGACCAGACCGGGCAGCGCATCCCGCCCCAGATGCCCAAGCGCCGAAACCAGCCGCGTCGGTGCCGGGCGCAGCCCGAGGTGACGGCGATGGTCGATGGGCAAAGCGCCGATGGGCATCGTCGCCCCTTCTTCCAGGTCGACCGTTACCGGGTCGGGAACCGGAATCCCGGTTGCCTTGGGATGGGGCACGATCTCGTCGGCCAGGTTCAGCGCGAACAGGCCAAAGCGGGGATCGATGTCCAATCGCGCGGGCTGCGTCGGTTCAAGCACATCCGCTGCGGTCTCGTTCCGCCAGGGACAAAGCCTGCGCCAGCCAGCCTCGCGACGTCGCATGGGACGAGCGGCCAGCAGGGGCGCGGCGGGGCCAAGGCTTTTGCGGGCCAGCGTCGTCGTACCGGCGATCCAGCTTGAACCGTCGCTGCCTGCCTGCACGGCGACGCTGTGGCGGACCAGCGGGGCCGGCCCCCGCGGCCAGAAGGCACTGCCATCCGGCGCGGCCTCGGCGGTTTCCGAAGCCACCATCTCGGGCAGATTGATCAGCACCGAGCTTGAATCGTAGGCGGTGAAGGCCAGTTCGCAAGGCGTCATGATCGCCCCCGCCACCCCGCATTCGTAACGCAGCGCCAGCGCCAGGTCCGACGGGTTGGCCGAGACCGTCTCGGCCAATTCCGCGAAGCGCGCCCGCAGGGACGCGGCGGCGATCGGCGCGCCATTCGCGCCAAGGGCGGCCCATGTCGCGGCGCGCGGATCGGGCCCCTGCCAGGTCAGGCGCAACATCGGCATGAATCGGCGCTGCCCGGCAAAGAAGGACAGTGCCAGAACCAGCGCGGAACGTGCGCCGCTGCTGATCACGCCTGACGCATTGGCGCGCAGGATCTCGCCCCCATGCAGGATCGCGGGCGCGGCGGCGGGCGCGGCCAGCGCGGGGGCAAAGGGTGTGCGCAGGGCGGTTTCGGGCGCTTCGGGCCAGACCGGGCCGACCGGGGCCGAGACGAGCGCGCGGGCAGGCACCGCGCCCCCCTCCAGCGGGCGCAGCGGGGGGACGGCCCCCGGCGCCTCGGCTTCGTGCAGCGATCCGTCAGCGGCGATCCACAGGTGGCGGGCGCCGTGGATCCGCTGTTCAGGGATGCGCAGGTACAGCGCGCCGCGCAAATAGCCCGCCTGCGCCAGCGCCGGATCGGTCGCGCGCCGCCTGCCGTTCGCCGTCGTGCCGCTGATGGCGATCACGGTCTCGCCCAGCATCCGGCTTGCCGCCCCCGCCTCGGGCGTCAGGCGCAGCAGCATGACGTGATCGACCGGCACGTTCCCGGCGCCCGTCGCCGCGCCCGAAGCTCCTGCGGGGCCGACACTGACGCGTCCCCGCAGGACGGATTGTGACAGGTCGGGAAGCCCGCCCGCCTGCGGGGCAGACACCAGCGCGATCTCGACCGGGCCGGAATAGCGGCGAGTCTGCGCGTCGATCAGCGCCACGGTGGCCGGTCCCCGACCCAGCGCATTGTCGGCGCGCACCCTGACCGGATTGCGAGGGACCGGCGCGGCCGGACGGGTCGCGGCGGCCGGCACACCGGTCAGGCGGACCTGGAAGCGCCCTTCGGCCCCGAACCAGTTGCCGGGGGCTTCGGCAAACAGCCCCTCGGGGACGCGGTCGCTGCCGGGGCGGTCGGCGAAACCGGTCGCCCGGACCCGCAATGGGCGCCAGTCATTGGCCGCGTCGAAGGCAAAGCGGCGGTCCCCGACGCTCGCCGGCAACTCGTGGCAAGCGGCGCGGCGCAAGGGCTGGAACTGGGTGGGAAAGGCCCAATGCACCAGATGCAGCGGATGGACATGGCCTGTGTCCGCAGTAATGGGACGGGGATCGAAAAGCCGCATCAGGCTGGCCAGCGGCCCGGCGGCAAGATCGGCCACGGAGGCGGGGCGCAGGTCCGCGATCACCCGCTCGGCGCGCAGGATGTTCAGATCCTGCACCATCTGCACGGCCTTCCAGCCTTCTTTCAGGGCCACTTGCCGGTCGAACAGCACGCGGCCCATTTCTTCAAGCATGGCGGGCGTGCCCTTGCGCCTGCGCCATCCGATCGCGGCGGCCAGGTCGCGCCGGTTGGCTTCGGCATCGTGAAAGACCAGTTCCAGCCCGATCGAGGCTGCAAGCGAAGGCAGGGCGGCTTCGCCCGCGGTTTCGATGAACAGGTCTCCGTAAAGCTCCTCGACGGATTGGCGCAGGGCGGCAAGAGGCGCGGCAAGGGCTTCAAGCAGGCCGTAAAGCTCTTGCGGCTCGGGTGGCACCGCGACGGCAGCCGCGCGGTCACGGCGCTTGTGGAATTCGGGGATCAGCGCGTAAAGCAGCTCGCGCGTGCGGTCCAGATGATCGCGATCGTAGGGATAGCTCATGGCGCGCCTCCGGGCATCACGCGGTCCAGCAGGTCCGGCTCGACCATCTGGATTTCCAGCGCCGAGGGGGCCAGGCGCAGCCACTGGCGCGTGCTGGCATGAACGATGTCGGCGACGGCGTGGCTGGAGATCCCGGCCGTCAGCCCATAACGGCTGGCATGGACCGCCGCGACGCCGGGCAAAGCCAGAAGCCGGGCATAGATCCCCGACAGCGATTGCGGCGCCGACAGATCGCGCCCGGCAAAGGTGAACAGCCCCGCGTCCTCCGGTCCGCCCAGCAAGGTTTCCTCGACCGCGCGGCGAACCGCCTCGGCAAGCCAGGCGCGATCGCGTTCGACCCGCAGGCCAAGGCTGACATCCACCGCCTGCGGCGCCAGCACCTGAAGCGCCATGCCGGTATCGCGGCGCGCATCCATGAACGCCAGAAAAGCGCCCGGATCGGCGGGGCCCGCACCTGCCGCGTCGGCGGCGACCAACTCGATCCCCGTGCCGTCCCGCCATCTGGCCGAGGCGCGGACAATCCCGGGGAAAAGCAGCGCGAGATCGGCGTGATCCTCGACCGAAACGGCGCGGTCGAAGACGCGGACGGGCCGCACCGCCTGGCGCGCGATATCCTCGGGGCCGGCGGCATCGGTTCCGCCCGCGATTGCCAGCGGGTTGGTGACGCTGTCCAGCAGCGGCGATGCGCGGCGGATCCGGTTCAGCCGTCCCGGCCCGGCATTGCCCGCATCCCCCAGACCCTGCCGATAGGTCGCGGTGATGTTGCGCCGCCCGGATGGCGGGATCGCACCGCGACCCTCGCCACCGAAACGGACCGTCACCGCGCCCTTGGCATCGGTCTCGACGCTGTGGATCCGGGCCTCGGCCGCTTGCGCGTGGAAATCCGGGGCAAGATCCCACAGTACGCCATCGACGCGGGTTTCCAGCGCGATCTGGCTGCCTTCGGCACCGGCCAGGCGGGTCACGGGCGACTTCTTGAGAGCAAAACCCTGATGCGGAGTGACCCCGTCCGAACCGCCCAGGATTTCGGTCACGGTTTCGCCGTCGCTGACGCGGATGACGTTGCCCAGCAGCTCGACATCGCCGACCGCCCAGCCCGATGGGAAACCACCCGGCATTTCCAGGCGCAGGGTCCAGGCCTGCTGGCCCGCGGGCGGCGGTTTCAGCGCGGCGATCACGGCCTCGCGCGCTTCTCCGGTCGACAGGCGGCGCAGGATGGCGGGGCGGCCCGGACGCATGGCCGAAAGATCCGCCATGACGGCGAATTCTGGCTGCAACGCCGCCGGGTTCGGGATCGTGGGCCAAAGCTCCAGCGCGTCGGCCCATCCCGCCAGCACGGTCGCGTCCAGCGGATAGCTGGTCCAACTGCGCGGGGTGATCGCGCCCGGCAGGATGTTCAGCGCAAGCGTTGCCACCCGCGCGGACAACCGCGTCTCGACCAGTTTCTTGACGGTGGTGACGGTGACGACGGGGCGCCCGTCCACCGTTGCGGTGCTGACCTGAGGTTGCTCGACGATCTCGCCCCGGACAAAGGACACCATGTCCTCGTCATTGCGGTCGACCCAATAGACGGCAGCGCCCGAGGGCGAGACGACGGCCGCCAGTTGCGAGGCAATCGATCCTGCCAGCGGTTCGGCCAGCAACAGCCGCGACGCGGCCGAGGCCGGGCTTTCGTACCCATGTGCAACTGTCCCGGCCGCGGCGGTGGTCGCGGGCGCCGCATAGGTCGAAGGCGAGGCCAGCGCCGCGGCTGGCCAAAGTCCCGGCGGGGCATTCCAGCCGAAGACCCGGCTTTGATGTCGCGGGCGGCACAGCAGCCGAAAGCCGCCCGCCCAATCGGCGGCTGTCGCGGTATCGGCATAGGGACTGCCCCCGACATGACGCAGCGCGAGGCGGGGCGGGGATGCGTCGGGCAAGGGATCGACGACCCGAAAGACCCCGGTGCGGCGAACATTGGCCAGCACCACGACATCGTCGCGGGCAAGCCCGTGACGCTTGTTCAGCCGGATCTCGATATAGCCGCGATCGGCTTGCATCGGGTGCAGGATCTCGGCGGCAGCGGGTCGGATCGCGTTCCAGCCCGCATCAAGCTGCGCCTCGGCCAGCGTCTCCAGCGTCCGGGCCTTGATCTCGCCCAAGGGAGAGGTCTGAAGCGCGAAGCCCTTGGGCAGGCTGCCCGACAAACCGGGCTTGACCGTAAAGGCCGCAAGCCCGGTCGCCGCCGCGCCGGGATCGGGGGTATAGGCCAGCCGCCTTGCATGCCGCGACAGGTTCTCGGGCAACAGGGCCGAGCCGAGATTGGCCTCTCGCGCATACAGGCCCTGATGTTCGCCAAGAACATGCGCAAGCAGCGCGGGCAGTTCGATCAAGGTGCGGGCAAGGCCACGACCCTTGGCCGGGATCTCGATCCCGTGGCCATCGCGGGCCACGGCCTCGGCCAGTTGGACGAGCGCGGCGAAGTCGGGACCGAAATAGCTGTCATCGCCGCGGGGCGAGGGGGCGGGACGGTGGATCGGCGGTCGGGACATCGGATCACCTCGCCTAGGACGAAACGGTTTCGGGCGCGGGTCCGTCGACGACGAAGCCCTGTCCCGCGGGAATGGCGTCGGTTCCCAGCACCCGGACCGACAGGCGGCCAAGCTCGGGGCGGGATTCGTCGCCCATGAATTGCGCGATCTCGGTTGCGCCCAGCAGGATCACCTGCGCCACCTCGGGTGCTCCGGCCTGCAGTAGCGGGCGGAAGGTCGCGGCCTTGACCGCCCCGACTTCGGGCAGGCGGGCGACGGCGGCCAGCAGGTCGGGCAGCAGGATGCTTTCCCCGAAGCCCCGCCGCGAAGGGTGAAAGAAGCCGGGGCGGGCGGCACTGCCCGGCACCAGCGCCTCGCGCACGGCGCGGCGGATCGCGGCGGCCCCGGCCTGTCCGTGCGGGCAGACAAGCAGCGCGATGTCCAGCGCGACGTAATCGGGCGCGCCCAGAACATGTTCGCGTCCCGACATGCGCAGCCGGTCCAGATGGGCGTGGACCGCGGCTGAAGTCGCATCATCCAGCCGGTCGCCGTCGCCCGGCGCGCAAAGCACCATGATCGTGTTGAAGATCCCGCCCAATTGCCGCGCCGTCGCCCGTGCGACACCCGGCACCTCTTCGGCGGCGCGGGCGTAATCGGCGGCGGTCACGCAGCGCTCGCGCGCGGGATGGCGGATCGATTCCGGGATCATTGCGCGCGCCTGCGCGGCCGAGACCCGGTGACGCCCGCCCGACGCGGGCAGCAGGTTCGTCGCGGCAATGGGAGACAGCGCCGCGAAATCCGCCGCCGCCCCGGCATCGCCCGACAGGGGCGGACGCGCCGCGCCAAGGGCGAAGGCGCCAAGGTTCCCGGCCTCGGCATCGCCCTGCCGCCAGTCCAGCCGGATGCGCTGATGCGCGGGCTGTTGGGCCAGGGCCCGGCTTGTCGTGCCATCGGGCAGGGGTAGGGCGCGACCCCGCGTGCCGTCGCCAAAGATCAGCCAGACCGAGCCGTCCTCTTCCGCCTCGGTCGTGAAATGGCGGTCAAAACCGGCCGAGTTCATCAAGGTCGGTTGCCAGTCCCAGCTTTCTGCCCCGACGCTGAGCCGGATCGAGGGGCGGCCGTCATCCTCGCACAGGATCTGCGGCTGCGGGGTGCGCAGCGCGCGGATGCCCAAGGCCCCGGTCACCAGATCGGTCGCAGCGACCAGGTCGCGCCGCCCCGCACCCAGTTCCATCGCGGCACCTTCTTCATTCGCGGCGGTCACGGGTTCTCCGTGGATCGCCTCGACCAGATTGACGGTGATCAGGACCGGCGCGCCTTGCGGGTCGGACCAGGGCCGGATGAGCTGGGGCAGGGGATCGGCCATGACCAGGCGTGTCAGTTCGCGCAGGGCCACATGCGGGGCATCGGCGGGATCCTGGACCCAGCCGGCCAAGCTGATCTCGGCAGTGCCAAGGATATGGGTGACATGGGCGATGCGCCCCTGCACCAATGCGATCCGCTGGCCCTCGATCAGGTTCGCGCCCCAGCCCCACAGCAGAATCTCGCGCGTGCCGGGGGGCAGGACGGCATCGGGGGCGCCCGGCCACGCGGCAAGGCGCAGGGTGCCGCGATCAGCATCCCGCGTCAGGCCGGCGTTCCACGCCGCGTCCAGAAAGACCGGAACCTCGCTCAGGAAGGTCGCAGTGATGCGGCCCAATTCTTCCTCGCGCACGAAACGGGTGCCCGCGGGCAGGAAGCCGCTGCGCCCGGCGGGCAGATCGACCGCGACCACAGCCCGGGCCGAGGCGCCTTCGTCCAACGCCATGCCCAGCAGAGCCGCATGACGCCGCAGCGACAGTCTTTCGCGGGCGGTGTCGATGAAAGCCTCTTGCACGACCCGGTCCTGATGCAGGGACAGAAGCTCGGCATGATGGGCCAGAAGCTCCATCAGCATCATCTCGGTCGAGGCGGGGTTGACCGCAGCCCAGTTCGGATCGCTGGCCAGCGCCCATTCCTGCAGTACCGCCAGAAAGCCGGTATAGTCCTTGGTCGCCAGGTCGATCGCGGGCTGCGCACCGGCGGGCGCGGTGGCGGGGGGCGGCTCGTGGCAATCTCCGGCGGGGCAGGCAATGAAGAAGTCGAATTCGGCTTCGGCAAAGAACGGGTTCAGCGGATCGTTGCCGCCCGACAGCAGGGTGACGCGGGTCTGGCCGCGCGGTCCCTGATGCGGAAACCGCAGCGCGATCAGCCCATCCCCGTTCGAAACTGGCAGCCGCTCGAACGAGATCATGCTGCCATCTGGACTGGCCAGCGCGACGTCTTCGGGGACCATGCCGGATGCGGCCTTGGCCAGCATGATCCACAGCTCGGCGACATAACCGGGCGGAGGAGGCTCGGCGAAGCTCAGCGCGGCAATGCCTTGCCAGCCTGCGCCGATCTCGGCCTCGCCCCATTCCAGCCCATAGGCGCCGGGTTCGGTCACAGCACCACCTCCAGCCGCAGGGGGCTGCGGTCGCGGCGCAGCGCATAATCGATGGTGACAAGGATCGCGCCTTCGTCCTCGGCGCCGGTGACGGTCAGATCCTCCAGCAGCACCTCGTCCCCGAAGACGGCGTCAAGGCTTTCGCGGATGCGGTATTCCAGCGCCGACAGGGCCAGCGGAGAGATGTTCTGGAACACCTGCGCATCCAGCCCCGCGCCGAAACGGGGCCGCATCACCCGTTCCGCCGGTCGGGTGAACAGCACTGCCATGATCCGGTCGCGGACATGCGTCTGGAAATCCTCGGTCTCGGCCAGACCCTCGCGGCGCAGGCCGGTCCCGGCACGAACCAGCGGCGGGCCCAGCGAGAACGGATCAGAGATGTAGCGTGCGGACATGGGATGTTCCGAGGTTCAAATGACGGGGGATGGCGGCATTGGCGGCGGGAAGGTGACGATCGAGGACAGCGCCTGCGCGTGCAGCGCTGCGGCGATCTGGTCGGCGCGAGAGGATTGCGGCACGTTCAGGTCGGCAAGCACCATCCCGATCGCGGCCGCCGCTGCGCTGGTGGCGATGGGCGGCGCGGCGACGCCGGGTCCGAAGGATTGCCCTGCGACATAGGCCATGAACGAAATTGCGATGCCCTGTCCTGCGGCGGGGGCGACGCCAGCCTGCAGGAACGGCAGCAGCATCGATTGCAGCTGGCCCTGCCGTGCCGACGCCGTGGCGCATGGGATACCCGAGGCCATCGCCAGCGCGAACCATTCCGCGATGGCCCCGGCCAATGCCTGGGCCGAGGCCGCCGCATCGTCATGGAACGGCCCCTTGTCATCGCGCGGAAGCCAGCGCGATTGCAGTGACTGCGACAGGGCCGAGGGTATCAACGGCATCTGGTCACTCCGTCTTCGTCACCTGGCTGAGCAGGCTTGAAGTCATGGGCTGGGTCGGCGGTCCCGAGGGGCCGACGCCCGTCGGGTGGGTATGGGTGTTGAAATGCTGCATGAAACTGTCTCCCAGGATCAGCGCCTCGGCTGCATTCGCGCCAAGCTTGATCTTGTCGGCCTTGATGGTGACCTCTCCCTGACCCGAGATGCGGATCTCGGCCCCCGAGGCTTCGGCGATGACGATCAGTCCACCATCATCGTCCAGGCTGACGACATGACCGGCGCTGGTCCGCAGGATGTAAAGGCCGGGCGCGGCGGGACCATCCGGCCCCTCGGGTGTCTCGGCCCCGGTCTTGCTGCCCAGGTCGTCCTGTCCTCCGGCGCTTTCGGGTGCGCCCCAGAAGGTGCCGGCCCAGATCGGGCGCATCGGGTCACCCGCCTCGAATTCGATCCAGACGGTATCGCCGACATCCGGAAGTGCGAAGAAGCCCCGGTTTGCGCCGCCGCCCCACGGCATGCAAGGCAATGCCCAGCCGCAATCCTGATCGGGGCCGAAGACTTCGGGCACGCGGGCGCGCAGCCGGGCGATCTTTTTCGGGTCGTCGCGGTCGGTGACGATCCCCGCGTATTTGCCGTAGAAGCTGGCGCGACCGGCATCGCCGACCAGAGCCGCCACGGCGCGCATCGTGTCCGAGGTCATGCCGCCCATCTGCAGCATATGGCCAAGATCCAGTGGCTTGCCGTTCGTCTCGCTCATGCCGGGGGCTCCTCTTCGGCGGATTGGCCAAAGGTCTCGCTGCCCTTGCGGCCAAGCGCGTTCGAGACAGCGACAAAATTCTGGGTCAGGTTGCCGTCTGCCATCGCCGTCACCACCTCGCGGATGTAGTAGCTGCCGCTCAGCCGGTCGCCGACGCCCTTGATCAACGCGGTGCGATGGGGGCGCAGCAGCCCGCGATAGCGCGCGGGATCAAGCTGGCCGCGCGCTTCGATCACCAGATGGTCCTGCGTCCCGCGCCCGCGGGCATGGGCGCCAAGCGCGGCGTCCCGCGGCAAGGCCCCGCGCAGCAGGCGGACCGATCCGGTCGCCCCGGCGCGCACCAGACCCTGCGCCGCCTCCGAGGCGAACAGCGCCTCGCCCAGCGGCTCATCCTGGGCCTCGTCCTCGGCCCGCAGCATCCGCTTGGCGACGGCGTCGATCGCATGGGCGATCCGCCGTTCGGGCCGGTCTAGCGCCATCGCGAAGTCGATCCAGTCAAGATTGGCATTCTCGCGCAGGACGGTCAGGTCCGCTTGCGGGGGATCCGAGAACCGGCGGGGGTGGAAATGGCAGACCTGCTCGGCGCTTTGGGGGTCAGGCTCGAAATAGACGACATAGCCGTTTCTGGCGGCCAGATGGCGCAGGAAAGCCCAGTCATCGGCGCGCTGGATCAGCAGCATGTCGTCGGCGGCCAGACGCGCGGCGGTATCCTCGGCATCGATCTGCAAACCATAGCGGCCCGCTATCTCCGTCGCGGCATCGGCGTCGCCCGCGTCGGGATAGCTGGCGACGCGTTCCTCGGCCTGCAGCAAAAGGGTCGCGTCCTGCGCCAGCACCTCAAGATAGGAATTCGCCTCGGGTTCCTCGAAATGGGGACGCAGATGCGAAAGATGGCCCGAGAACACCACCAGATCGCTGCCCCCCGGTGCCCCCAGCGTCAGCCGCAGCGCGGCGCCGGGTTCAAAGGGGCTGTCGTCCAGCAGGTCATAGGTGCCGTCCGCGCCCTGCCGCAGGCCCAGCCGCAGCGCCAGCCGCGACGGCATGTCATCGGCTTCTGACAGGTCGAATCCCGAAACGCGCCCCATCAGGTCCGCCGGAAGGCGGGTGCCGTCGATTTCGATCGAAAAGCGGGGCGTCGCCATGTCAGGATTCCTATTTGTCGGGGGGGATCGGGACCGGCGTTCCCGGCTGGATCGCGTCGAACGGGTCCATCGCATCCGAGGCATCGGCGATCCGCCACAGCTTTAGCGGGTCGCGGTAATAGCGCGCGGCCAACGTATCCAGACGGTCGGTGTCCGTCGCGGTGGCGGCAAAGATGGCGGCGCGCTGGGGCCGGGGGGTCATCCCGATCAGCTCGACCCGCGATCCGTCCGCGCGGATCCACGGAATGCGCGGGGCGCTTGCGTATCTGCTTTTCTTGTCGACCGCCATTTCGCGCCCTCCTTCACTGGGGCAGGTTGATCGACGTGCCCTGATCGGCCGTCGTGTCGAGGTAAAGCCGCGCCATCTTGCGCCGATTGGCGCCGGTGAAGCCCAGCGAGGAACTGACGCGGGTATTGTCGCGGGCCTCGGCCTCGCCCAGAACCTCAAGACCGACCTCGATTTCGGCCCGCACTGGGTAAAGCTTGCCGTTGAAGAAGGTCTCGGCGATCGACATGCCGGTGATCTTGACCGGGACCACGCGTCTTTCGCCCCAGACGAACAGGACGATGGGCCGCCTGCCGCGCGCCCGGACCGGTTCGCTGCCGTCCGAAGGCGCCTCGCTTTCGCTTTCGACCGGATAGAGCAGTTCCTCCAGCGCCGAGATCTCGGGCATCACCCCGAATTCGATGGGCAGGGACGAACGCGTCTCTTCGCGCTCGGCAAGGTCGAAGCGCAACAGGACCGAAAAGCTTTCCTTCAGCGTGCCAGACGAGGCATCGGCCCCTTGCTCGCCGCTGGTGCCACCCTGACCCGCGCCCTGTGCCCCCGGCGTCGCGCCCTTGTCCGCCCCGCCCTGTGCCTGTTCCAGCTGCAATTGGCGCGTCAGCGTTTCGGGATTGAAGCGGAAGGGGATGAAGCCCGACATGACCGATGTGTCGTCTGGATTGTAGACGGCGAACGCACCCTGGACGAAGTTGATCTGGTCGGTCATTGCCCGCGCTCCCATGCTGCCCTGATCGCATCGCCGATCCGGCGCGCCAGTTCGGCCTCTCCCCCCGGAGCAAGCAGCGTCTGCGCGTCGGCCAGATCCAGCCGCAGATCGCCAAGCCGGATGTCACGGATCGCGCCCTCGGTACCCGAAAGCTGCCGGGCGACCTGGGCCAGCGCGCGCTCGATCACCGCGCGCAGGCGCTGCCCCTCGTCCGGTGTCGCGCCCTCGACGGTGATGTCTGCGATATCCAGCGTCAGGTTGCGGACCATGCTCAGCGCGCCTCCTTCAGCCATTGGGCCAGCGGGCCCAGATCTTCGGCCCCGCGCGGCAAGCCCGATTTCTCAAGCTCGCGCAGGATGGCGCGGGCCAGATGGCGCTGGCCCAACGGCGCGCCCTCGGCCGCGGCCAGATGGGTCGCGGCGACGGCGGCATTCCTGATGTTGCCGCCCGCGAAACGAAAGCGTTCTGCCAGCATCGGCAGGTCCAGATCATCCTCGCGCCAATCGGGCAGGGGCAGGTTCCGCCGCCAAAGCTCTTCGCGCTCGGCCTGCTGGGGCATCGGAAAATCGATGATGAACTGCATCCGCCGGGTGAAGGCTGGGTCCAGATTGGCGCGCAGGTTGGTGGCAAGGATCGTGACCCCACCAAAATTCTCCAACCGCTGCAGCAGGAAACCGACCTCGATATTGGCATAGCGGTCATGGGCGTCCTTGACGTCCGATCGCTTGCCGAAGACCGCGTCGGCTTCGTCAAAGAACAGGATGCCGTGGCCGGCCTCGGCCTCGTCGAAGATGCGCGACAGGTTCTTTTCGGTCTCGCCGATATATTTCGAGACGAGCTGCGACAGGTCGGTGCGATACAGGTTCAGCCCCAGCGCATTGGCAAGGCAGCGCGCGGCAAAGGTCTTGCCCCCGCCGGGCGGACCCGAGAACAGCAGCGTCAGCCCGTTCGCCTCGCCCGCATCCCGGGGCAGGCCCATGACGTTCCAGACGCGCGACTGGCTTTCGCGCCAGGATACGGCGTCGCGAAGCTGGGTCATGATCTCGTCCCCTGCGACCAGATCGGACAGGGTGACACTGGTGCGGACATTGCTGACGGAAGGCCCCATTCGCCTTGCCCCCGCCGCGCGGATTGCCGCCGCCATGGCGGCGCGGTCAGGCGGGGTCAGAAGCTGGTTGCCATCCTGTGCAAGGTTTGCCATCAACTCGGCCTCGCGCCGGGCGCTCTGCAATTCGGACAGGGTCAGTTGGAAACGCGGTGCAAGGGCATCGGCGATGGCGGGCGCGATTCCGGCCGCATCCCAGACCGCGCGGTTTTCGACAGCGTCAAGCGCAGGCGCGTCAACGGCCTGGATATGCCCCGCATCGAACCGGTCGGGGGCAAGCAGCAGAAGCCCCGCCCCGTCGGCGATGACCGGGGGAATGCGCGGCGGAGCGTCCAGCGCGAAAAGATCCACCGCCAGCAGGGGGGCATGGGGATCGGGCAGGGGGACCGGTTCGCCTCCACGCAGCTCGATCAG
This sequence comes from Paracoccus sp. KR1-242, assembly GCF_049446195.1. Taxonomy (NCBI): domain Bacteria; kingdom Pseudomonadati; phylum Pseudomonadota; class Alphaproteobacteria; order Rhodobacterales; family Paracoccaceae; genus Paracoccus; species Paracoccus sp. KR1-242. The sequence continues at coordinate 227,766 of NZ_JBMSED010000005.1, read as the reverse complement.
CTCATAGCCCCGCCCCGCCCCCAGTGAGGCTATGTCGCTGGCAAGCTGGCGGGCCATCCGGCGCGAGGCGCTGCGGACCCAGACCACGCCTTCGGCAGCAAGGATGCGGGCAGCGACACGCGCGGGGCGCAGCATGACGGCCGTGTGGGTCGCCGCGAAGAAATCGCCCCTGGCGCGCAGGGCGCGGCCAAAGCAGCGGCCCCGCCCCTCGGCGGAGAGCCGTATTCCCCATTGCGAGGCCGGCAGGCTTGCGGCGGGCGGCGGCACCAGTTCCAGCCCGTCCTCGGCGCCTGCGGCAAGCAGGGCGGCCGCCAGCGCCTCGTCATAGCCAAGCCCCAGCCCGGCCATCGCAATGCGGGCAAAGACGCCGGGTGTCGGCAGGTGCAGGGCGGGATTGTCGGCCAGGATCGAAAAGGCGGCCGCCGCGTCAGGAAAACGCTCGGCCGCCAGCGCCGCGGCCGCGGTCCAACCAGAGGCATCGACAGGCAGTTCCGCCGCGCGGCGGACCAGTTGCTGCCATTCCCCGGCGCGATCCGGCCATGCCGAACGCGGATCAAGATCCTCGGGTGGCCGGGTGCGGCTGGCCTGAAGGTGATGGGTCACGGCCAGCAGTGCCGCGTCGTGCATCCATTCGGCCGGCTCGGCGGCCAGGGGGCCAAGTCCCATCGCGGTCATGGCGCCACCTCGACCAGCACTGCCGGGGTGAAGCTGGCGGGGCCGCCCCGCAGCGCGACAAGATAAGGGATGGCGCGCAGGCCCGCCGCGTCCAGACCAGCGCGGGCCAGCGTGACCTGTCCCGCCGCAACCGTCGTCGGGGCCAGGTCGATCACCTCCAGCGGCGAGCGGATCCCGCGGGCGGGCCACAGGAAGGCACGATCGGTGGCGGCCAGACCACCACCCGTCAGCACAAGGTCGGCGCCTGCGGGCAGGGCATCCACCGGCGCATCAAGCGCCGCCCCCGTGGCGGAGACGGTTACCGGATGGCGTTCCGAGGTGCCCCCCGGTCCGGTCAGCACCACGTCCAGCGGTCCGTCTGGCGCAGCGGCGGGATAAGTTGCGAAGATGCGGCCCAAGGCATCGGGTCTTGCGATCTCTCCCGCGCCAAGGGGCGGGTCCGCGAAGACGAAAACCTGATCCCCGATCCGCAATTCGGTCGCGTTGGCTGCTTGTGCACTGTCGATGCGGATGCGTCGGCCCCGCCCCAGCGGCGAGGGATGAAGCGTGGTGATCGCCGGGCGTGCGACCGGCGCAGGGCCCGCCAGCCGGACTCCACCCGGCACGACCGGCACGGCGGCTGGCAAGGGCGCATCCAGCCGCTCAAGCTGGACCGGGCCAAGTTCGACCAGGGCCCAGGGCCGGTGGCGCATCTGCAGCGGGGTGAAGATCTTCTCCATCAGGTCGGCAGCAACCGGCACCAGCGTGGCATTCATCCTGCCGCTGCCCGGTACCGGATCGATATTAGGCGCGGCGGTGATCGGCATTTCGATCGTCGGTGCGGTTTCGATGACCTGCAGCGCCTGCCCCAGCCGGTTCACGGCCTGCACCGGCTCTCCCGCCGGGGAATTGCCATAGGACGTGACGACGAAATAGGCCGACAACGACAGCGGCGGCGGTCGCCGTTGTCCGGCATCGTCCGTGAACCAGGGATCGTTGCGATGGGTCGGCTGCGGCGTCACCCACAATAGCGAGACCCGGATCGCCTCGCCCTGGGTGGCGGGGTTCTCGATCGGGGGTCCGGCGACGATATCGGACAGAAGCGGTGCAATGCGTGCCTTGAGATGCGAGGCGAGCGCCCGTCCGGCGTCGTGGAGATTGACAAAGCGCGCCATGCCTAGCCTCCGTCCGGGCGGGGAATGGAATGGCCGCGCGGCCCGCGCCGCACCACCGGCCCCAACGAGGATTGCGGCTTGCCGGGTCGGTCGGCGGGCGGCCGCGTCACCAGCTTCAGGCTGCCAATGACGATGCGCAGGGATGGCTCCGGCCGAGGCGGCTGGGCCGGAAGCACCGGCTGGGCGGCGGTCCGGGGCTGCAATGAGGGCGGTTTCGCAGCCTTTTCAACCCATGGTCGCGCGGCCTTGGGCGTCACCTTGGGCGCGGGGCGTGGCGCGTCGGGCTGATCTGCAGACAAGAGGGCCCTGCGGGGCGGCGGCGCAGGGGGGGCATCCTCGTGCGGAAACGGTTGCGGTTTGGCCCCTTTGATCGGCGCAGGCGCGACCTGCGGGGCGGGTGGCGGTTTCGGCGATACCGCGGGCCGGGCAAGTCCAAGCCGGGCGGCGCTTTCCTGCAAGCGCTCAGGTTCGACAGGCTTCAATCGGGCCGGGGCAGGCGGCGGCGGCAGTTCTGGCGTCTTGCTGCGCGCAGGCGACATATCTGCACGCGGGACCTGCAGGCGGACGGTATGGGCCGGCTTTGGCCGGCGTGGCTCGGACGCGGTGGCCTTTCGCGTGACGCGCGCGGAAGGGGGGGGTGCATCGACTGCTCCGCTGGCAGGCCTTGGTCGCGCAATTCCGGGCGACGGGGCAGCGGGGGGAGCAGGCGCGATCCCGGCCCGGGCATGCGCTGACGCGGGGGCAGCAGGTGGCGGTTTCGGCTTTGCGACCGGGTCCGCGGGATCGGCCATGCGGGCACGGGGTTCTGGTTTTGCCGGCGCCTTGGACTGCGCGGCTGACGTCGGGGAAGGGTCCGCGCGGGCCGGTCCCGCAGTCTCGGCCACAGGCGGGGCAGGGGGTGGGTCGACCGGCGCGGCCTTCGCGACTGGCGCAGGTGCAAGCCGGGATGGCGCAGCCTCGGCGTCGGGGATCGTGCCGATCAGGGCGGACAGGCGGGGCGCGCGCATCATCCACCCTCCGCCCGGCCGGTCCCTGCGGAGAGCACCTGACTGGCGAGGATGCGGCGCAGGTAGTCCTGTCGGCGTGCATGGGGCAGGGACAGGATCTCGGCTTCGGACCAGTGATAGCTGAGCGCGATCAGATGGACCTCGTCCAGAAGCCGCTGTGCGCGATTGCGCAACCCGGCATCGACGTAATCGGCGACATCAAAGGGCAGGGTGATCGGCTCGCCACAGCCGGTGCAGGCCGTCGCAATTTCAAGCCCCAATCCCGCCGCAGCCTGTTCCAGCGCCAGAATGGCCGCGTCGCGGTCCGGTCCCCGAAGCTGGCGGACGGTCTCGGCTTTCCCAAGATCCGTGGCGGCGGAAAGCAGGCGCGACAATCCGGCCTCGCCTTCCAGCCCCTCGGCCTCAAGGGCCAGCAGGTCGGCAAGGTGCAGGTGAAGTGCGCGACCGTTCAGCACAGGCGACGCCGCAGGTTCGCGCGGGAGGTCACGGACGGGGAAGATCAACGAGTTTCCCACGCCGCAGGCCGAGCAACGCGCCTCGGCATCGATGCGCGGGCCGTCCAGCGCGACCAGCAGGTCAAGCAGCAGCCCTTCCCACTCTGCCAGGCTGAGGCCAGGCAGCAGGTCGGCTTCGCCTAGACCCAGCCCGGCAACCAGCCCGGCAAGCCGGGCATGGCGGCCGGTCGGGCCGGTGGCGCCGTGAAACGCGATCTCGTCCTGTCCGGTCAGGTGACGCATGGCGACCTCGGTTGCGTCAGCTTTCGGCGGGTTCGACGACGGCTTCGTCGAGCTGGAAGCTTTCGTATTCAACCTTCAGCGTCTGGATGGCGACCGCGTTGGCATTGGCGTCCATCTCGGGCAGGGCCTGGAACTCGCTGGCCCACGCGCGCATCAGGTTGAACGCCATGACGGGCGTGCCTTGCATGTTCAGCACCTCGACCCGGACGGATTTGCGATAGTTCAGCAGGCTGTTCGCGGCCTCGCCCTGCGGGTTGTTGACCTGATTGGCCCAGTCCAGGAATTGCCGGTCATGGGTCAGACCGGATTCGAAGGTGACGGGTTCGAACTTCGTCCGGCCTGGCATCTTGCGGATGATCCCGGCATCGGCCGCGGCGCGCCATTCGATGGCCTCGGTCGATTTCTTGATGGCGGACATCTTGGACAGGGCGGCCACGACCCGGCCGTCCCATGTCACGCGAAAGCGGAAGTTCTTGTAGGGATCGATCCGATGGGCATTCACATTGAATGTCGGCATGTCCCGGCTCCTTTCTCTGCGCGGCCCAGCCTAGCGGCGGGTCATCTGGCTGAGGGTTACGATGACGAATTCCGCGGGCCGCAACGGTGCGAAGCCGACCTGGACGTTCACGATCCCCGCAGCCTGATCGTTGGGGGTGGTGGTGTCCGCGTCGCATTTCACGAAATAGGCCTCGCGGCTGGTCGCGCCGGCGAACGCGCCGTTGCGGAACTGCGCCTCCATGAAGGCCCCGATCGAGGCCCGCAATGCGGCCCAAAGCCGTTCGTCATTGCCTTCGAACACCGCCCACTGGATGCCGTTGAAGATCGACTTGCGCAGGAACATCGCAGTCCGGCGGACGTTGATATAGCGCCATTCCGTCGTCGGCCGTCCGGTGCGCCCGCCCCAGACCACGCGACCCGCGCCCGGAACGGTGCGCAAGGCGTTCAGCCCATAGGGGTTCATCCGGTCCTGGTCGCGGTCGAGAACCTGGAAATCCAGACCAACCGTGCCAAGAAGCGCGGCCTCGATCCCGGCGGCGACTTTCCAGACGCCGCGCCTGCCGTCGGTGCGCCCGTAAAGGCCCGCGACATGGCCTGCCGAGGGGATTGCCCGCACAGGGTTGCGACCCAGTCCCGCAGGATCGGCCACGACGATGCGCGGCCAGTAAAGCGCGCGGAAATCCGAGCCGGTGATGCCGTTGCGCGCCTGGTCCACGGCATTCCCGACGGGGTCCGCAGCCGCGACCGAACGCGGCGCATCGGCGACCAGGAACAGGTCGCGCTGTGGCCGTGCCTCGACATAGGTCAGGACGGCGTTGACCAGTTGGTTGTGTTGGGCATCGCCGGTTGCGTTCAGCATCCCGTCCGAACCGCATACGATCAGCGCGGCGTCGTCGATCCCGTCCAGCGCCGACAGTGCGGCGGGATAGTTCGCCGAGGCGAGGGTCGCATTGCCGCCGGTTCCGCCCGCCAGCGCCACGCCCGGTGTCGCCCCGGTCGTGTCGCCCTGATTGCGCGGGCGGAAGACCCGCGGCGGATCGACATTGCCCCAGGCAAGAAAGCCCGAGCGCGCGATCTGGTCCAGCATGTATTTCTCATCCGAGGGATCGGGCGAAAGGCCCTCGAACCGCTCGACTTCGGTGAAGTTCGCCTCGCCCACCGGGCGGTAATAGACGATCAGATTGAAGCGGATCGGATCGCCATCGGTGCTGTCGACGATTGCCGCCCGCAGCCCATTCCCCCACAGGCCCGCACCCCGCGCCTGAAGGGTCGATCCCCCGTCGCTGCCCGCGGGGCCCAGCAGGACGCCCGCCGGTCCGGCCGCAAGGTTCGCAGGCCGGATTGCGGGACCGGACCAGCGGATATCGGGGTCAGTGGCCAGCATGGTCGCGACGTTGTTCGCGTCGCCTGCGACCGTCGTCAGGTTGGTAAAGGTCGGGTTTGCGGCCCGGTTCGCGAAACTGGTGCCGTTATTGGTCGAGACCCGCACTGTCAGGTTGAAATGCGTGGCATCGCCATCGGTCGCGTTGGCGATCACGATCTGCAGCTGCTCGTTCGCGGCAGGCGCACGCGCTTGCACGATCCGCGCGCGGGCTCCGCCCGCCGCCGTGACCGTGACCGCGCGCTGTGCATCGACCGCAAGGGACGCGGTCGTCGCGGCGACCGCCCCGACTCCGGCGACCAGGCGCAGCACATAGCATCGCGGCCCGCCATTTTCGAAGAAGCCGCGGATCGCATAGGGCAGGAACAACCGCGCCGTGGCGGCGTCGCCTTCGTTGCGGAAATAGCCCCCGAACACGCGTTGGAACTGGATTTCCGACGAGATCGGGGTGGGGGTCGCCGGGCCGCGCTCGGTCTCGCCCACGAAGATCGTCACGGCGGTGGGAACGGCCTCGATCGCACGCGCGCCGCCCGGCGCCTCGCGAACATAGACGCCCGGAGTAAGTGGGGTGGTCATGATCCATGATCCTTGCTGCATGTCGGCAGCGGTCGGGGATGCAAGTCCCTGACGACAGGATAATCCCGCCTTCCCGCGCCGTCTCCGACCCAGTGAACCTCGAAATTTTCCGGTGTGACCCTGCCCGTCCGGGCTGGGGAATGCTCTCAAATCTTCCGGGGAAGCAGCCGTCGGAAGAGCAGTCGGTCGTTCAATGCATGTCTGCAGATCGGCGTGAAAATCGAATGTCCTGGCGGTGGCAGCGCGACGTTAAAATTGTGCTGCGCACCTGCGATCAACTGACCATTGAAAGGATATAATGATCTTAATCCGAGTCAAGGAATTCATCTGTCCCGTAAGCGGCCGGAATGCACAAACGAATTATTCAAATCCGGCACGGACCCCGTTCAGGCGCGGGGCATTCCGGTCGGGCGCGCGGTGCGTTTTTGCGCGGCGATGCGGAATGGCGCGTTCGGCGCGCCATAGCCGTTGTAATTGCCCTGGCGCTGAACGATTTCAAGGAAGAAGCCATCCTTGCGCGGCATCGAATAAAGCTGGAAGAACTGCCCGCCGGCATCCTCGTCATACATGATGTTGCCACGGCGCAGACGCTCGGTCAGCGCGGAATCCACCCCGAAGCGGGCGGCAACGTCATCGTAATAGTTCGCGCCGATCCGCAGCACCGGGAAGTCGCGGGCGCGCAGGGCCTCGGCCGTGGCGAAGATGTCGTTGGTGGAAAAGGCGATGTGCTGGACCGAGGAGCCGAAGCTTTCCTCGATGAAGCGCCCGGCAAGGGTCCGGCGCGCCTCGGCCCCGTTCAGGGTCACGCGCATCCCACCGGTGCGGATCGCCTGCGAGCGGACTAGCCCGTCCGGGTCGATCACGTCCACCATCGGCGATTTCTCGGCGGCGAAGATTTCAGTATAGAACAGCGACGAACTCAGCATTTCGTCATAGGGCATGGTCTGGGCCAGATGGTCGATGCCGGTGATGCCTGCCCCTGGGGCCGGTTTGTCCGCGATGCGGAAATCCACGTCCCAGATCCGCCCAAGTTCGGAACTGCTGTCCAGGAACCGCATGACGCTGCCGCTGACACCACGGATCGCGGGAATGGCCAGTTCACCCTTGCCGACCTCTTGCTGATGAGGCTGCGCCAGAAGCGCGGTGGCGCGCTGGAAGCTAGCCTGCGCATCCGCGACGCTCAGCCCGATTTCCGAAACGGTGGTGCCATGCGCGACATAAGAGGTACGGGCAAAGCCCCGCGCATCGGTATTGACCAGCAGGTTCACATCGCCCTGCCGCCACAGGGTCACAGGTTTCGAGACATGGCTGCCGGCAGGCTGGAAGCCGGTCGCCGTCAGCAGCGCCGCAAGCTCGGGGGCCTCGTCCTCGCTGGTGGCGAATTCGATGAACTCGACACCCTTGACCGGGACAGGGGCGGGAATGTCCGTCTGGTCGGCCACCGCCAGCGCGGGTTCCGCCCGCCGGGCGCGGTCCTGGACCGAGATCAGGCTGCGCCGCCCGTCCAGAGCGACCAGTCGCGGTAGCCCGGCGCGGAATTGGTCGTTGAAGATCTCAAGGCTCAGCCAGCCGTCATAGCCGGTCGCCATGACCGCACGCATGAAGGCGGGAACGTCAAGATCGCCCTCGCCCGGCATGTTGCGGAAGTGGCGCGACCAGTAGAGCAGATCCATGTCGATGGCGGGCGCGTCGGCCAGTTGCACGAAGAAGATGCGGTCGCCGGGGATCGAACGGATCGAGTCCGGGTCGATCTTGCGGCCCAGCGTGTGAAAGCTGTCAAGGATCAGCCCGATATTCGGGTGATCGGCGCGGCGCACCACCTCCCACGCGTCGCGGTGGTCGTTGACGAAGCGGCCCCAGCACAGCGCCTCGTATCCGACACGCACGCCGTATTGGCGGGCAAGATCGCCCAGCTCGTGGAAATCATCCGCCATGCGGTCGATGCCGCCCATCGCAGCCGGATGCACGGACGAGCAGAACAGCACCAGGTCGGTGCCCAACTGGTTCATCAGCTCGAACTTGCGGGCGGCGCGGGCAAAGGCGCGCGAGCGGTGGGGTTCCGGCAGCCCCTCGAAATCGCGGAAGGGCTGGAACAGCGTGATCTCCAGCCCGTGGTCGCGGACCATGCGCCCGACCTCGGCGGGGCCGAAATCAGATGCGATGAAGTCCTGCTCGAAGATCTCGATCCCGTCGAAGCCGGCGGCGGAAATCGCGGCAAGCTTCTCTGTCAGATTCCCCGAAAGGGAGACGGTGGCGATCGAGGTCTTCATCTTGTGGCTTTCCATCTGCAGGGGGCGTCGCGGTGGTCGGGCACCCGTCACGGGCGCAAGAATTGGCGAAGCGCGTGTTAACTGCAATTATCGATATGTCGGCATTGTTAACATGATGTAATTCCGGGGGCCATGCTCGGCGGGTGCCGGGACCGGGGCGCGCTCAGGGTAGAACCCGTGCCTCCTTATAGAAGCGCTCGGCCCCCGGATGCAGCGGGATGCCCGCGCCTTTCGTCGCGTTTTCCAGCGTGATCAGCCTGCCCTTGGCGTGGCCCGCGGCAAGCAGCCTTTGCGACTGACTATTGTAAAGCGCCGCCGTGATGTCATGGATCAGCGCCTCGGGCTGGTCCGCGCTGGTGACAAGCTGGGCCCCCACTGACAGCGTCGGCACGTCCTTGTCCTGTCCGGCATAGGTGCCTGCGGGAAAGGTGATCTCACTGAAGAAACTGTATTCCGCCCGCAGCTTTTCGGCGCCTGCACCATCCAGCGGGATCAGCCGTACATGCCGCTGGCTGGCCAGTTCGGCGATGGAGGCAGCGGGATAGCCGCTGACGAAGAAGAAGGCGTCGATGGTGCCCTCGCGCATTCCCTGCGCGGCTTCGTCGGGGGTCATGAACTGGGGCTTGATGTCCGTTTCGCTGATGCCATAGCCGCCAAGGATGATGCGCGCATCAACCAGCGTGCCCGAGCCCGGCTCGTCCAGCGACACGCGCTTGCCCCTGAGATCGGCGATGGTCTCGATCCCGGCATCCGCGCGCGCGACCAGGTGGATGTTCTCGGGATAGAGGTTGGCGATCAGGCGCAGCTTTTCGACCGGCGGCTGGCCTTCCCAAAGGCCGGTGCCGGTCTGCGCCCAATAGGCGATGTCGGATTGGGTCAGGCCCGCCTCGATCCGGCCATCCGCGATCGCGTTGATGTTTCCGACCGAGCCGCTCGAAGCCACGGCCGTCGCGATCAGGCCCGGAACCCCGCATGCCCCGCCATCGTCGCAGGCGCGCGAACCTGGCGGGGTCGAGATCACGTTCGCGATCAGGCCGCCGATGGGATAGTAGGTCCCCGAGGTGCTGCCGGTGCCGATGCGGAAAAACGTCAGTTCCTGCGCCACGGCCGCCTGCGACAGGATGCCGATGGCCGCGACCATACCCAGGATGAATGCCTTGCCCATGCCACGCCTGCCGTTGGAATCACGGAACGGTAACACGAAGGAATGCCGGGCGTCGTCCCGCTAGAAACACGATGGGGACGGTTTTGTCAGGCCCTGTCGAAACGCGGCGACAGCCTGTCGGCCGTCGCCCCGATCGGTCAGGCGGAATGCCCGGCGGTCTGTGGCAGGATCCAGATCCCGTCCCGGGGCACGGTGTTCACCTGCAACTGGCAGCCATAGGCCCGCGACAGGCCCGCGTCGGTAAAGACCTCGGCCGGGGTGCCCTGCGACAGGACCTGTCCCTTGCCCATCAGCACGACCCGATCCGCCAGCAGCGCGGTCAGGTTCAGGTCGTGCATGACCGCAACGACGCCGCCGCCACGGCGGGCATAATCGGCGGCAAGCCGCATCACCGTCAGCTGATGGGCGATGTCCAGGCTGCTGACCGGTTCGTCCAGCATCAGCCAGCGCGGCCCCTCGGGATCGACGGGCTGCCAGACCTGTGCCAGCACGCGCGCCAGTTGGACGCGCTGCTGCTCTCCGCCGGACAGTTGCTGATAAAGACGACCCGCGAACCCTGCCAGATCGACCGCGGCCAGCGCCGCCGGAACCAGCGCCCCGGCATGCTCGTCCCGCGCCTCCAGTCCGATGCGGACGACCTCGGCCACGGTAAAGGGAAAGGACAGGGCCGTCGCCTGCTGCAGCACGCCGCGCCGGCGGGCCAGCGCCTCGGGCGTCAGGGAAGACACGTCCCGCCCGTTCAGCGTGATGCTTCCGCGCGGGGTGATTTCGCCGGTCAGGGCACGCATCAGCGTGGTCTTGCCCGATCCGTTGGGTCCGACGATGGCGGTGAGCTGGCCCGGCTCGGCCCGGAACGAGACGCCGGACAGGATCTGCTGGCGGCCAAGGCTGACGAAGATGTCGGTGGCGATCAGGCTCACAGGTCCAGCACTCCGCGGTTGCGCAACAGGATCCACAGGAAGAACGGCCCGCCGATCATCGCGGTGACGATCCCGATGGGCAGTTCCGCCGGGGCGATCAGGGTGCGGCTGACCATGTCGGCCAGAAGGAGCATGATCGCGCCCAGCAAGGCCGAGTTGACCAGGAGCCAGCGATGGTCGGGTCCGCTGGCCAGCCGCAGCAGATGCGGCACGACGATGCCGACAAAGCCGATCCCGCCCGAAACGGCGACCGCGGCCCCGGTTGCGGCGGCGACAGTCAGGATCGCGCGGCTTTTGACGCGCTGGACGCGGATACCCATATGGCCTGCCGCGGCCTCGCCCAAGGCCAGGGCGTTCAATCCGCGCGCCAGCAATGGGGCGGAGGCCAGCGCAAGGATCATCACCGGGGCTGCGGCGGCAAGCTTGGGCCAGTTCGCCCCGGCGAGCGAGCCGAGCCCCCAGAAGGTCAGGTCGCGCAGCTGGCTGTCATTGGCCCGCAGGATCATCAGCCCGGCCAGGGCGCTGAAGATCGCCCCCAGCGCGATCCCCGCCAGCAGCATGGTCGCAACCGATGTGCGGCCCTGCCGCGTCGCCACCCGGTAAAGCAGCGTCGTTGTGATCCAGCTTCCCGCAAAGGCAGCCAGCGGCACCTGATACCAGCCGAAAGCTCCGGCCAAGCCGACCGGCAGCATGCCGCCCCAGACGATGGCCAGAATCGCACCAAGCGACGCGCCAGAGCTGACGCCGACGATCCCCGGATCGGCCAGCGGGTTGCGGAACAGGCCCTGCAGCAGCGCGCCCGAGACCGCCAGCGAGGCCCCGACCAGCATGCCCATCAGCAGGCGCGGAACGCGGATATCCATCAGCACGACCCGGTCCTGCACGGCTAGTTCGCGCCCGGCCAGCAGATCGGCCAGCGCGCGCGGCAGCGAGGTGCCCGAGGCACCCCAGCCCAGCGAGATGACGGAGACAAGGACCAGCGTCGCGGCCAGCAGCAGCCCAAGCCGTCGGGCCAGATGGCGACGGTCGCCGTCAAGCCGGGGCATGTCCGGGCAGAGCGCGACCATCACGGCGCCCCATAGACCAGGTCATGCAGTTCAAGCGCCGCCTGTCCGGTACGCGGGCCAAAGCCCAGAAGCTTCAGCCCATCCATGATCACCAGCGCCCCCGAACGTCCCGCGGGCGTCTGGGCCAGCGCGGGCATGGCCAGCGCCGTCGCCATGGCGGCATCGTGCACCGACCCGCCATTTGCAGCGGCATCGGCGTCTGCTTCGCCCCGCTGCATCATCAGGATGACGTCAGGGGCAGCCTTGATGATCGCCTCGTCCGTGATGGGCTTGTAGCCCTCGACGCCTTCCAGCGCGTTCTCGGCCCCTGCCAGACGGATGATCCCGTCGGCCGAGGTTCCCGTCCCGCCCGCCATTACCCGCCCGCCTTGCAGCGACAGGACGAACAGGACGCGGCGCGGGGTTCCCACGGCCCGCGCACGTTTAGCGGCCGAGTCCAGCTCTGCCGCCAGTTGCTGGTGCAGGGCGCGACCTTTTTCTGGCACGCCCAGTGTTTCGGCGACGGTATCGACCTTTTGCAGGACGCCCACCGCGTCATGGCTTTCCCCGACCGCGACATAGGGCAGCCCGGCGGACTTCAGAACGGCCACCGCCTCGGGCGGGCCGGCGCCATCCTCGGCCAGGATCAGGTCTGGCGAAACCGACAGGACGCCTTCGGGGGACAGGGCCCGCATGTAACCGACATCGGGCAGGGCATTCGCCTGCGGCGGCCAGTTCGAGGTGGTGTCACGTCCGACCAGCCGGTTCTCTTCGCCAAGGGCATAGATGATCTCGGTCAAAGACCCGCCGATGGACAGCACGCGGCTGGCCTCGGGATGGGTTTCCGCGGCCATGGCCGGGACCGCCACGCCCGCAAGCAGCAGGGGAAGGGCCAGTCCCCTCATTCCGCGGCCTCCGCCTGCGCGGGCAGATCCGCAACCAGCGCGGCCCAGGCGGCGGCATCGCCGCCCTTTTCCGGGCGCAGGCCGAAGCATTGAAAGATCAGCGCGCCCTCCGCGTCGAAGGCCTCGACAGAGATTGCCGGTCCGCGCTTGGTCGGCTTTTCGACCGCCCAGACCTCGGCGACATGATCGCCGCGCAGGTGCAGGTTGAACCGGGGATCCATCACGTTCAGCCACGGTCCCATCGGTTTCAGAACCTCGAAGCGGCCTGAATGGATCTCGATACAGCCTTGATTGCCGACGAAGAACATGACGCCGGTTCCGGACTGGTGGACACGTTCGATCAGCGCGGGCACGGCCTCGACCGCAAGCGGTCTGGCTTGCGGCGCGCCGATGACGCGATAGGCCCCCAGCCGGTTCATCTTGAGCCGCCGGATCAGCGTGTTGAACTGGTGGGTATCCGTCATCTCGTTCCACTCCCGGCGCAGGGTATCCACCCGATCAGGGGCGGCGCGGGGCGGATCGACCGGTTCGCGCGCGCGGAACTCTGCGCTGTCGGATTGCTCGGGCATGGCAAGATCGCGCTTCAGCGCCTCCCATGCGGCAAGGTCCGAGGTAGCGCGCAGATGCACCTTGTGGACCGCGTCGCCTGCTGCGTCGAAGACCTGCACCGAACGGCGGGTGCCGCTGTCATCCGTCTTTTCGACGGCAAAGGCATGGACCCATTGGCGCGGGAACATGCGCATGTCGATTTCGGGGTCGACGGTCATCGCCGCATGGTCGCCGTCGTGGAAGTCGTTATAGGTGCCGACCTTTTCGATCACGCAGGACCGGTTGCGGGTCAGGGCCATGACTTCGCCAAGGGACTGGATGGCCGGAAACAGCCGGCCCAGCGTCGAATCGATCCGCAGCGCGCCGTGTCCGACCTGCGCGGCGACCAGCGCGCCTTCGGGCAGGCCCAGCCGGGCCGCAAGGTCAAAGGGGCGGGCAGGGTCCTCGGCCAGAAGACGGCGCAGGTCGGCGGGGGAGTGTTCGGACATCGGAGAGCCTTTTGTGGTTTTTGGTCTGGCACCCGTGGCTGAACGGCTGGGGGCGATCGGAAGAATCATTGACAATTTTAGTCTGATTAAATTACCCCGCGCAAGATGCCAGCCTCAGCCAGCCTTGCGTAAGAAATCACAAGCCTGACGGGGACCTATGTCACGTTCTTCAATTCACGTCGCGCTGCTGGCCAGCACGACCTGTCTTTCTGTGCTCGCCTTGCCGCTCGCTGCGCAGGAACAATCAAACGTCGCGGATGCCGATCCCGCGACCGCCGAACAACGCTTCATGCTGGACCCGCTGGTGCTGCGCGCGGGCACGCCCAAGGTCGCATCGTCGGTGCCGCAATCTGTGACCGTCGTCGACAGCCAGCAGCTTGACGACATCGCGCCCATCCATATCGGCGAGGTGCTGGCCACGGTGCCGGGGGTCGCGGGCGTCGGTTCGGGCAGCTTCTTCGGGCAGGGGTTCAACATCCGCGGCTTCGGGTCGTCCGGCACCGCCGCGTCCGAAGCTGGGATCGTCCAACTTATAGATGGCGAGAAGAAATACTATGAATCCTACCGTCAGGGTTCGCTTTTCGTCGAACCCGACTTCCTGCGCGCGGTCGAGGTCCTGCGCGGGCCGGGCTCGTCGACGCTGTATGGATCAGGCGCGCTTGGCGGCGTCATCGCCATGGAGACGATCGAACCCGGCGACCTTCTGGACGATGGCGACATCTGGGGCGGCAAGGTCAAGCTGGGCTATTCCAGCAACCCGGACACGGTGCTTGGCAGCGTCGCGCTTGGCTGGCGTCCAACCGAGGATTTCGAGGCCCTGACCGCCTTTGCCTGGCGCAAGATCGGCGACACAAAGGATGCCGACGGCAATACCACCGTCCGTTCGAACTCAAAGACGCCGAACCTGCTTCTGAAAGCCAAGAAGACCTTCGGCGATCAATATGTCGCATTCTCGTACCAGCATCTTGAGGCCAAGGGGACCGATCAGGACTTCAACCAGCTGGAAGGCGCGCAGATCGGGCTGTTCCCCGGCTTTACCGGTTGGGGCGTGGGCGACATCACCACGCGGGACCAGACCGCGAAGCTGACCTGGGGCTGGAACCCGCAGGACAACCGCTATGTCGATCTGACCGCAACCCTGTCCTATACCAACACCATGAAAGACGTGCGTCAGGGCGACGACCCGGACGAACCCATCATGGACACGCTGCTGGGCAAGCGCGATTATCGGCTGTGGAAGTTCAAGCTGATGAACGTCGCGGACCTGTCGGGTGACAGTTACGACCACTTCCTGACCACCGGAGCCGAGGTCTACAAGCAGGACCGGTCGTCCAGCGTGATCTCTTCCTCGCATCCCGAGGCCTATACCCGCTCGATCGCCGCTTATGCACTGTCCGAAGTGACTTGGGGCGATCTGACGGTGAACACCGGTCTGCGCTATGAAAAGCAGCGGACAGAACCCAAGGGCTCTGTCACGGCGACCGATGACGAATACAATGCCGAGGCGGTCGAGCCGCAGGTTGCCGCCATCTATCGCCTGAACGACAGCTGGTCGGTCTTTGGCTCGGTCGCCTTCGTGGACCGGATGCCGACCGTTGATGAGCTTTACGACAGCTTCATGGGCGGTGCGCCTTCGGGCAATCTGAAGGATGAGAAAGGCAAGAACCTTGAGATCGGCCTGTCCTATCGCGGGTCCGGCCTGTTGGCCGATGGCGACGAGGCGGTGATGAAGGTCACGCTGTTCCGCAACCATATCGACGACATGATCATCCGCACCAACGCGCTGGCCCCGACCCCTTCATATGTCAACGTCGACCGCGCCTATCTGAAGGGTGGCGAGCTTGAGGCGAACTACATCATCAGCGCCTTCGAGTTCGGTGCAGGGGTCTCGGTCGTCGATGGCGAGGATCAGGATGGGGTGGTGCTGGATACGCTGCCGAACGATCGCGTGACGCTGTCCGCGACCTATACCGCCAGCGATGCCTGGCGCGTAGGCCTGCGCAGCACGCTGGCAGCGGGCCGCGACAAGCCCGACGGGTCCCGTCGCGCCGGCTATGGCGTCCACGACATGTTCGCGACCTGGGCCCCGCAAGCGGGCATGGCCGAGGGGCTGGAGGTGCATATGGGCGTCGACAACTTCACCGACCGCGACTATACGCCCGCGACCTGGCTGACCGGTCCGGCACCGGGGCGGAACTTCAAGCTGTCCGTGTCTCGCGCGTTCTGATCCGCGCCTGACCGACCTTTGCGAAGGCCCTGTCTTTGGCAGGGCCTTTGTTCATGCCAGCACACCTCCTCGCGCGCGGCGGGCCAATCGAAAATGCCTGTTGAAGCCATTGAAGCTCAAGGGCTAGGTTCGCTGCAAATGGGCGGGTGAAATTCCGCACCTTGGGGGAGTTGGGATGCTGCAAAGATGCGAAACCTTGCGCCTCGGCGCGCTGCTTGGGGTCTGCCGGATTCCGGTCGCATGGATGCTGCTCGCGTTGGTCCTGGCGCTTGGCCCCTGGACCGGTGCCGCGCGCGCGCAGGACGCTGCCGCCACATCCCCCCCGCCCACGCTGGAACAGAAGGTCGACGAACTTCAACGCCTGCTGGCTGATCCGGACCTGCGTGCGGCACTGAGCAAGGCCCAGCCCCCGGCAGAGCCGGCAAGCGGCCTTGGCGGAATGGCGCGGCCGCGCATGGATTCCGCGCTGGACCGTTGGGTCGCGCGGATGGAGGCGCATGTCTGGGCCATCATCTCTGCCGCGCGCGATCTGCCGAGCGACCTTGCCCACGCCATCGAAAATGCCTTCGCGCTGATCGGGCAAGAGGGCTGGCTGCGTTTCCTTCTGTCCATCGCGGTGACGCTGGGCGCCGCCTTCGGCGTGGAAAGGCTGTGCCGGCGCGCCCTTGCAAACAAGCTGCCCCCCATCCCCGAGGACGCGGGGCAGAAGCCCGATGACCTGCCCATCCCAGCCGAGACCACTGCGGTGGCCGAACCGCTGGTCGCGGTGCCGGTTGCGGCCGAGCAATCTGCTCCCCCGGTTCCCGCTGAACCGGTGGCCGAACCCACGCCGGTGACAGAGGCAGAACTGGTGGCGACGCCGCCTTCGCCATTGCCCCCGGACGAACAGATCGGGGTTCCCGTTTCCGCTCTGCCGCCCGTGCCCGAAATTGCCGAACCCGGCCCGACAACCGATCCGCGCCAGATGGAGCGTATCGCGAACGGAATGCTGCCGCTTGCCGGTTTCGTGCTGACGGTGATCGTCCTGCACATCCTGCTGCGTGGGCCGGACCCGCTGGGCCCGCTGGTACAGCCCTGGCTGATCGCGGTGATGTTCGTGCGGGTAATCCGTTCGCTCGTACGCCTGTCCTTTGCGCTTCCCGACGCCGCGACCCGACCCGAAGCGCGCGGTTTCTGGCTGCGTCGCATCACCCAGATGGCGGTCGTTTTTGTCGGCGGCTGGGCCATCAGCCACTCGGCAGGGGTGCTGGGTGCCCCGATGGATTGCGTGATCCTGCTGCGCTACCTGACCGGATTGGCGCTGCTGATCATGACGGCGGTGACGCTGTGGCGCAATCCGGGCGTACTGGCCGACCCCGCTGCCGGCCGGAAGCAGCGGTTGTTCCTGACCTTCTGGCTGGCGCTGATCGCATTGTTTGAAATCGCGGGCGCGTTGCTGTTCTTCTGGCTGGCGGTCTATGCCGTCGCGTTGCCACCCTTGCTGCGGCAGGTGACGCGCATCGTCCGCGGGATCGTCCCGCAGCGGACGGACATGGCGCGCGGTCACGCGATGCGGCTGGTGCTGTTGGATCGCGGTGCGCGGGCGCTGGTTCTGATCGGTGCGGCGCTTTGGCTGGCCTGGCTGGTTCGCAACGATCCGACCAGCCGGATCATGCACGAGGACACGATGGGCATGATCATCAGCGGCGCGCTGCGCGGCGTCATCATCCTGCTGCTGGCCGATCTCAGCTGGCACGTGCTCAGCGCCATGATCTCGGACAGCCTGACCCGCGCCGCTGCCTCGCAGGATCCGGGCGCGCTGGCCAAGACGGCCCGGATGCGGACCTTGCTGCCGATTTTCCGTTCAGTCGCGGGGGCAGCCATCCTTGTCATCGCCCTGATGATGGTCCTGGCTGGCATGGGGGTCGAGATCGGGCCGCTGATCGCCGGTGCCGGGATCTTTGGCGTCGCCATCGGCTTCGGCTCGCAGACCCTGGTCAAGGACGTGATCAGCGGCATCTTCTACATGATCGACGACGCCTTCCGTGTGGGCGAATACATCCAGAGCGGCAGCTATCGTGGCGTGGTCGAGGGGTTCTCGCTGCGCTCGGTCCGGTTGCGCCACCATCGCGGACCGGTCTTCACCGTGCCCTTCGGCACGCTTGGCGCGGTGCAGAACATGAGCCGCGACTGGTCCAAGGACAAGTTCCTGATCAATGTGCCCTTCGACACCGACATCGAAAAGGTCCGCAGGCTGGTCAAGAAAGTCGGCCAGACCCTGCAGGAGGATCCCGAATTCGGACCGCTGTTCATCCAGCCCATCAAGATGAAAGGGGTCGAGCAGTTCACCGATTACGGCATGACCCTTGCCGTCGCGATGATCCTGCATCCGTCCCCGATGTTGTCGACGATCCGGCGCCGTGCCTACAAGATGATCCGCGACGCCTTCCAGGAAAACGGGATCGACTTCGCATCGCCGACCGTGCAGGTGGCCGCCCATGCCAGCGACGACGAAGAGGGGGCCTCGGACCGTGCCGCGGCGCTGGCGGCCGAGCAACGCCGCCGTGCGGCCGAGGCGGCGAAGGCCGCTGGCGCCTAATCCCCGGCAACGGGGCAAGAAACCGGAAAGGGAGGAACTGATGACCGAGGAAACCCGTCCGCTTATCCCGGACGCCGATTGGCTTGACGGCCAGGCGCGGGCGTTGTGGGATTTCCACGCGGCGGCGCTGGATCCGACGGGCGGCTTTCGCCCGCTGGACCTGGAGGGCAAGCCCAGTGGGGACGAGCCGCGCGGACGCGGGGCGGCGCGCGCCCTGCATGACGTCTGCCGGATGGTCCATTCCTATGCGCTGGCGGTGCCACAGGGTTATCCGGGGGCCCGCCAGATCGTCGATCACGGCATGGATTGGCTGCTTGGCCCCCAGCATGACGACGTGCACGGCGGCTTTTTCTGGTCGGTCGATGATGCCGGGCCGGTCGACAGCCTGAAGCAGGCTTACGGCCATGCCTTCGTCCTGCTGGCGGCGGCCTCGGCGGCGCGGGTCGGGCACCCCGATGCAGAAAATCTGCGCGACCTGGCCATGCACCCGCTGCGCGCGCATTTCTGGGACGTCGATTTCGGTGCAGTCAGCGACACTTTCGATGCGGATTGGCGCAACGGTCTGGACTACCGCGGCCAGAACGCAAACATGCACCTCACCGAGGCGCTGCTGGCCGCGCACGCCACCTGGGGCGATCCGTCCTGTCTTGTCGCGGCGACGGGGATCGCCGAGCGCCTGCTCAATCGCAATGCGCGGGCAGCGGGCTGGGTCGTCCCCGAACATTTCACGCGCGATTGGCACGTGGACCCGGATTTCGACGGGGATGCGATGTTCCGCCCCTCGGGGACGACGCCGGGCCATGCGCTGGAATGGAGCAGGCTGGTCCTGGACCTGTGGAACCGGGGCGGGCGCGTGCATGACTGGATGCCCGAAGCCGCTGACGGACTGTTCCGGCAGGCGGTCAAACTGGGCTGGCTGCCCGAAGGGGGCTTTGCCTATACGCTGGGTCAGGACGGCGCGGTTTCGCGCGACTGGCGATTGTGGTGGCCCTGTGCCGAGGGGATCGCCGCCGCGTGGACTTTGGACCAGTGCCGCCCCGACACGTTCTATCGCGAATGGTATGCACGCTGCTGGGGCTTCGCCGACCGCTTCTTCATCGATCATCGGAACGGTGGGTGGTTCCACCAGATCGATGACACAGGCCGGCCCGCGACCGGCATCTTTCCCGGCAAGCCCGACATCTATCACGCGCTTCAGGCCTGCCTGATCCCCGCCGGGCGGATGTGGCCGGAACCTGCCTGAGCCATCAATTTGTCGTCCCGGTCGTGTCTGGCGCGGCCGGGACCGGTTCGTCGCCCTTCAACCGGGGCTGAAGGCCATAATTCTCTTCGTTCTCGACCGCGTTCAGCAGGAACAGATAGGCCAGCGCAGGCGACATCTCGCGTCCCGGAAAGCTTGAGGCGAAGCGGCTGGTCATCTCGGTCCGGTTCGAGAACATCTCGTGGATGCGACGCTGCACGAACTGCACCAGCCTTGGATTGCTCAACGAGATCAGGAAGGCATAGGGCTCATAGGACAGGTATTCCGCACCCTGTGGCCGCTCTATATTGCACGAGCCATTGACGCGGACCCAGGATTCCAGCCTTCCCAGGATCAACTCGCGATCACCCATATAGACGCGCCTTTGTGTGCCGTGGGCGGTGCAAAGCCAGCGGATCAGATCCTCATGGCTTTGGCGGGGGCAGAAATGATAATCGGGCCAGGGGGCCTGCTCAAACGCTTGGCGGCGCGGACCGGGTGGCGGCGGCTGGTAATCCAGGGCGCAGACAGGGTCCGAGATCAGCGAGATGGCCTGCGGGCAGGCATTGGTTCCCGCGGTTGCGCAATCGGCGAAGGCCGGATTGTCGGTGACGCGCCGGGCAAGATCCAGCGTTGCAGGCGACAGGTTCATCTCGGGACTGGCGGCCAGCTTTTGCAGGCGCTCGGCGACGTCGGACAGGTCCTGCAATTCCTGTCGCAGCAGCGCCCGGTCCTCGGCCATGCCGATGCCATAGACCTGATTGCTGAAGCGGTTCCAGCGTTCGATCGCCACTGCCGCGTGCCACAGCAGGTTGCAACGTTCGAACAGCAGGGACCGCTGCGGGGGCAGCAATGCCTTGAAATAGTCGATCTCGCAGACCTTGCGTGCGACGTCGCGGGCGGTCGTGTTCTGGACGTAGCCGATCACCACCTCGCCCGAAGACCGCGAGACCAGTTCCAGAAAGGACACGCCCGAGGCGAAGACGATGGGGGAATAGATCCCGCGTCCCGCGCGTTCGCGGTCCGAAAACCGCATGGTCACGGCATCGCAAAGCATATCGATCGGCTCGGCCTCCGCCACGCCGGTTCCGGGCGGGGGCGGAGAATCGGGATCGCGCAGCCGGGAAAATCGGTCCTCGGCCGTCACCGGGACGGCCTTGATCCGATAGCGATCGTCCCCGGCAAAGATGTCAAAGCACAGGTCGGCCAGGAAACCCTTGAAGGGACGGGTCTCGGCCGGGTTCGCGCGGTTGCGGTCGCGATAGGAAAAGGGCGGCGCGTCGGCGCGAAATCCCACGACCACTTCCTCGGGGGGCGGGGCAACTTGCGCCCGTGCATCCATCGCGGGCAAGAGCGCAAGCAGCGCGATCACCGGCAGGCTGCGGGGCAAAACGCGCGCGGGCTGCATCCGCGTCCGTTCCGGCAATTCGCCAAAGACCCCTGCGGCCAGGAAGGCCAGGATCACCAGAATGACATGCCCCACCAGGTCGAGCCGTCGCGCACAGTCCAGCGTCGCGATGACGCGCAGGCCGGGGCAGTGAAAGGACAGGCTGCCGTTCCAGAAATAGCTGTGCTGCACCGACAGGAATCCGACGCCCACCGCGCAGAAGACGCCATACCACAGCCGGATCGAGGTCGAGGCGCGCAGGTCCGCCGACATCAGTGCGACCGGGATCAGGACGATCAGGACCACGGCCTGCGTGGGATAGTAAAGCAGGAACGGAACCGCTCCCTTGAACAACAGGCTGTAGAAATAGGTGGCGTTCGGTGCGACGAAGAACGCTCGCAGGGCTGCCACACAGACCAGCCCGATCAGCGAGACCGAGATCCCAAGGCAAAGGCAACTGAGGATCTGGGACAGGTAATTGTTTGGCCTGTGGGACTTGCGCGCGCGCGCCCAGTCGCCCGTGTCCCACAGGAACTGGCGCAGGGAAAACGCGGCCAGGAGCGGCAACCATGTCAGCGAGGCGATGCGCAGCGTCTCGACCAGTGCGGTGATGAGCATCCCGTACAGGTTGCTTTCGTCGACGAACTGCCCGATCGGCTCTTGCAGGCCTCGCCACGCCGCCGCTGCATAGATCACGAAGACTGTCAGGATCGCAAAGAACAGCCCGGATTCCGGGCCGGTGCCAGAGGTGTCGGGGCGTTCGGTTTCGACCAGCAGTTCCTGCAGCGCCAGATCGGTGACGGTGCGGTTGGCCGTGGCGGCGTCTGTGTCCGGGCTGTTGATGTCGCGTTCCAGGAAGATCGCTAGGATGCTGACCAGGTCGAAACGCAGCGCCTGCGCCCGGTCCAAGGCCGAGCCGATATATTCATTGAACCGCGTCTTGCGCACGGTCGTGTCGGTTTCCTTCCCCTGTGGCGGGCTTTCGGACATGCGTTGCTGGAATTCGTTCAGCAGCAGATCGGCTTCCTTGACGAAGTCGCGCTCGATCTGGCGCACCTCCTGCGAGACTTCATGTCCAGGCCAGCTGCCCCGCGCGGTCTTGGCCCAGAACACCAGCAGTTCAAGCTGGGACAACAGCGACAGAAGTTCGTCGATGCGGGACTGGCGCTGGTCGGCAAGCTCGACCAGCCAGTCGTGATGCCGCATCGAGGCGTTCCATTGCGTGTGATATTGTCCAAGCTTGGTGCCCAGCTCCCCCTTGCCCTTGCCGGCCGCGCAGGCCCGTTCCAGCGTGACAATCAGGTTGCGCATGGTCTGTTCCAGCCGGACCGGAATGCCGACCGCGCGATAGGCTCGATTGCGCAGCCAGCTTTCAGTCAATTCGACAGGGGGCAGCATCTGCGAGAGTCCGGCAAAGGCGAAGGCCAGCATCAAGGGCCATTGCGGGCTGTCGAATTGCAACTCGTCCAGATCGACCTTGATCCCGGCCACCGGGATCATCTGCGTCGATTGCAGGATCAGCTTGCCGAAAAAGGTCAGCGATACATAAAGCAGCAGGATCGATCCGGCATAGATGAAATAGGCGCGGACCAGTGCACCATTGCCGCCCAGATCGCTGGGGCTAAGGTTGGTCAGCGCGCGCGATGCCGAATGGACCTCGGATTTGCGCCGGAACCTTTGCCAGGCGAATATCGCGACGAATACGCAGCCAAAGGCAAAGGCGTATAGAAACGCCGAGGTGAACTTCACCCCCATCATCGGCAATTGTGCCAGCTCTTCCGCCCGAAGCTGGTTATAGGTCCATAACGACCACGGAACCCCGGCAGGCCACGGATTTTCCACGCGCCCTCCGCACCAAATGACAACTACAGTCTAAAATTCGCTCGTACTGAAATGGACGCCTTGTTCCCGGCCGGTCAGCAGCGCTGAACGTTCGGATCGCACGGCCCGGCTTGTACCGGATCGGTCGTGATCGCACCGACGGAGGTCAGGGCAAGAAGCGTCACAAGGGCAACATATAAAATCTTCATCTCGAATCTCCTTCCCGAAGATCAAATATAGCACGTTTCGCGCGATGCGTTAAATTTGTCTGTTTTGTGCGTTCTGGTTGTCAGACCACGACGATGAAGAGAAAAGTTCTGTGATTCATCCATAATCAATTGATAACAATTCAGAACATCATTTCTGTGCGCTATCTTCTGCCGGCGCTTGACCCCACGCCGGATGTCGAGGTTTTCTGGTGGTCCCAGCCCCGGCATTGCAGCGGCGCTCAAAAAGGAAGTGCGCGATGGCCCGAAAAACGCGGAAATATGTCGTCCTGCCGCAAGACAATGTCTTCAACGACCGGATGGAGACGACAAGTTTCCGACTGTTCCAGACCATGCACCGCCACCTGTTCCGGGGCGATGGGGCAGCCATGATGGCGGCCAGCCTGCCCACCGGTACGCGGGAGGGGCAGCGGCCGCCGACCCGGCCGCCACAGCGCATCTTGGATACGGATGCCGGGCCGATCCGTCTGATCGACTCGATCGGCGTCGATGAGGCGTCGTTGGTCAGCATGACCCCCGAGCAGGCATTCGTGCTGCAACGCGCATATCCGGGCCTGCGGGTGCGACCGGAGTTGAGGCTTTATCCGCTGCGTCTTGGCCAGCTTGAACTGGTGCGCAAGCAGGCCAAGCCCGCCGCCTTTCGGACGGCGAAGTCGCTGGCCCTGCGCTGTGTGGACGCCGATAGCGGCAAGCCGGTGGCAGAGGCCGATATCGTCGTGCTGCTGGACCCGAAGAAGGGTTTCGGGATCTCGGGCGTCAGAACGGATGCCGAGGGATGGTTCCGCACTGCGCTTCCCGCGGCGCAGGATCGGATAGCGGCCATCATCTGTTCGCCCCATGCGGGCTATTGGCAGGGCGGGGCCGAGAATGTTGCGGTCGATGCCGCGGGGGAAACATCGGTGATGATCCATGTCCCCCCGATCCGGGAAGGTTTTCAGGATGCGCTGTCGCGCATGGTCAAGCCTTCCCGCGACGATGACGGCCGCGGCGTCAGGGTCGCGATCATCGATGCGGGCGTCGATCCGGCTCCGGACCTGAACCTTGCCGGTGGGTTGAACACCACCGGCACCGAACCTGCAGACGAATGGTTCGACAATGGCTCGGGGCACGGCACCCATGTCGCGGGAATCGTGGCCCGGATCGCGCCGGCGGCACAGCTTCACGCCTATCGCGTGTTCGAGCGGGGCGAGGGGGGAGCCAGCGAATTCGCCATTGCCCGCGCGATCCGTCAGGCGGTCGACGATGGCTGCGACATCATCAACCTGAGCCTTGGCCAGCCGCTGGAACCGATCGCCATCACGCGCGAGGCGCGACGCGCGCGGGCGATGGGCGCGGTCTGCATCGCCGCCAGCGGGAACGACTACATGTCGGCAGTGTCCTATCCCGCGCGGTCATCGGCGGTGATGGCGGTTTCCGCGGGCGGTGTCATCGGAAGCTGGCCCGAAGGCGCGATCACCGGGCGCAATGTCGCCGCGCGACCCGCCCCGATCGGCGAGCGGTTCTTCGCAAGCTTCAGCAATATCGGCCCGGAACTGGACTTTATCGGTCCGGGCGTTGGTATTATATCTTGGGTCAATGCAAGGGCCAAAGGGGTGATGGACGGAACGTCGATGGCATCTCCCGCAATTGCGGGCCTGTTTGCCAGGCTGTTGTCGCGCAATCCCGCGCTTGTCGCGGCGGCGCGAAATCAGCAACGCTCGGACGACATCATCCGGATGGCAAATGAACATGCGAAGCCGATCGGTTTCGGCAAGGAATACGAAGGCTCCGGCTTGATCGGCTAAGGTTTTGAAGATGAGCGCACGTCAGGGAAGCATTCGCAATTTCGTCCTCGTCTATTCCGAGGCGGGTGATCCCACGCGCGAGGAAACCGCCGAGGTGCTGGATCACCTGAAATCGGTCAAGGCCCAGGAGGTCATTCCCGGCACGATCAAGGTCACTGGACGCCAAAGCGAGGTTGAAAAATGCCTGGACGGGCTGAACCAGTGGGAGCTGTCCAGCGAAAAGATCCTTGCCTTTGACCCGCCGCATAAATCGCAACTGCGCTAGGCGGGCTATTTGACGCCGGGCGTACCGTCGAACTTCTTTTCCAGCCGGTCCCAGACCTCGATATATTCCTGCTGCATCGGGGCTTCGCGGGCTGCAAATTCGGTCAGGTGCTGGGGGAAGCGTGTTTCGAACATGAAGGACATGGTGTTGTCCAGTTTCTGGGGCTGCAATTCTGCGTTGCTGGCCCCTTCGAAGGCGTCGCGATCCGGGCCATGCGGCAACATGCAATTGTGCAGGCTGATCCCACCGGGTGCGAAGCCCTGTGGCTTTGCATCATAGACGCCGTAGATGTTGCCCATCAGCTCGGACATGATGTTCTTGTGATACCAGGGCGGGCGGAAACTGTGCTCTGCCACCAGCCAGCGTTCGCGAAACAGCACGAAATCGATGTTCGCGGTCCCCTCTTGCCCGGACGGCGCGGTCAGAACGGTGAAGATCGACGGATCGGGGTGATCGAACAGCACCGCGCCAACGGGGGCATAGGTGCGCAGATCGTATTTGTAGGGGCAGTAATTGCCATGCCACGCCACCACGTCCAGCGGCGAGTGGTCGATCCAGGTTTCGTGGAATTGCCCACACCACTTGATGACGACGCGCGAACGCGTCTCACGATCCTCGAAGGCGGCGAGAGGGCATTTGAAGTCGCGCGGATTGGCAAGACAGTTCGCGCCGATGGGACCGCGATGCGGCAGGTCGAATTTCTGGCCGTAATTCTCGCAGACGAAACCGCGGCATGGTCCGTCCAACACCTCGACGCGATAGACAAGTCCCCGCGGCAGGATCGCGATCTCTCGAGGTTCGATCTCGATGATGCCAAGTTCGGTGCAGAAGCGCAGGCGACCTTCCTGCGGGACGACCAGCAATTCGCTGTCCGCGGAAAAGAAATACTCGTCCTGCATTGAGCGGGTGACAAGATAGACATGGCTGGCCATTCCGACCTGGATGTTCACGTCGCCTGCGGTGGTCATCGTCCGCATTCCGCTGATCCAGGTCAGGTCCGCATCACTGTCGGGCATCGGGATCGGATCCCATCGATATTGACCAAGCGACATGATGTTCCGGCGATGCGGATCATGGGGCAGGATATTCGGCGCCGTCCGCCAATAGGGCAGGTCGATCGGCGCGAAACGCCCTGTATGATGGACCGAGGGTCGGATGCGATAGCACCAGGTCCGTTCATTCTTGCCCCGTGGCGCGGTGAAGGCGGTCCCCGAAAGCTGTTCCGCATAAAGCCCGTAATTGCATTTCTGGGGGGAGTTCTGGCCTTGGGGAAGCGCGCCCGGCAGGGCCTCGGTTTCGAAATCATTGCCAAAGCCCGGCATGTATCCGGGCAGCGTGCCCACGCTGCTGCTGGCGCGGGTCAGGGGTGGGGGCATGTGCTGAACCGTCATCGGAACTCCTCCTTCTCCGGCGAAGGTCGTTGCTTGTGCAACAAAGATACCGTTGCATCAGCAACGACGTCAATCCACACTTGTGCGGACGCGAAATCTGGTGTCGTTGCAGGCAAAAATTCGGGACCAGCCATGCCGTTTCATCTTGAGGAATTTCTGCCCTATCGCTTGAGCGTGGCGGCCACGCAGGTCAGCCGCCGCTTCGCCGCGCTTTACGCGGCCGAGGCCGGGCTGAGCATTCCCGAATGGCGCGTCCTGGCCCATCTCGATCAATCGGCCGAAGTCAGCGTCCGCGACATTCATCGCCGGGTCAATCTCGACAAGTCCGTGGTCAGCCGCGCCGCCTCGCGGCTTGAGGGGGCGGGGTTGGTCTGCAAGTCGGGCCATGACCGCGACCGGCGCCTGATCGTCCTGAAACTGACGCCGGGCGGCAAGGCACTGATGGATCGGCTGGCCCCCTTGGCCGAGCAGTTTCAGGCCCAGCTTCTGGCCGAGCTGGGCGCGGACGCCACTGGGCTTGGGCGTGCATTGGACCGACTGGGCGCAAGCAGGGATTAGGGCAGGCGCCTAGCCCCGGCCGTGGCTGCGGTCATAACCGCTGACCGGTAGCGGGGCCCAGCCAACGGGCGGCCCGGTCGGGCGCAGCACCTCGACCGCCAGCGGGTGACAGTTCGCCGCGTCCGAGGAATGCTCGGACGAGCAATCTCCGCCCGGACAGGCCGACATGCAGGCGAGCAGATCGATCTCGGCAAAGAATTCAAGGTAATCGCCGGGACGGACGGGGCTGGCCTTCATGAAATACTGACCGGTATCGCGGGTGAACCCGGTACACATGAAGACGTTCAGGACGTCATGGACATGGGCCTCGGCCTCGGTGAGCGACAGGCCGGTGTGATCGGCAAGGGCGCGGGTCAGGTTCGAATGGCAGCATTGATGATACATCCCGCCATCGCTGAGTAGGTTATGGGTATAGGGGTCGCAACGTGTCCCGATGACGTCATGGACGGCGGCCCCGAAAGCGTCGAAGCCATACCAATCCAGCGTGTCGTGGGTGATGGTCGCCATCGGTCGCAGGAAGGGCAGGTTCGAGAAAAGCTGATCGCCCCGGCCGACATGCGTGCCGTTCAACGCCCGTGTCTTGCCGGTATAAAGCCGCTCGGCCATATTCGTCGCGTTGAACAGGTTCAGGTCGCCGACCTGCGGGCCTTCATGGCAATGGATGCGACAGAAATGCCCGGCCGGGATGGACCAGCACCGCGCATCCCGTGCGGGAATGATGACCCGGGCCACCGGCTCCAACCCGTCCCGCAGGGCGCGATACGCGTCAAGATCGGGCCGCGGCAGCGTCTCGACCGGATAGCAGATGACGGGGCGGACCGCCTTGCGCGCCTCGGCGTCCGGTGGCGGTGGGGTCAGAACATTCGGTTTCATGGCGGGTCCCTTTGCCGGGTCATGGGGACAGGCTCCCAGCATCGGCACGGTCGCGCAAGCCCCCGCATGCGAACAGGGCGACTCGCGCGCTGTCATGACCTAGACTTGAACGTGAACGATCAGGAGGAGGTCATGGCCAGGCTTGACGGGGTCTCGGGGCTGCACACCCATGAGGTCCAGAACCAGCCCGCCCCGGCGGGCGACCGCGATCTTTGGCAGGACGATCCGGCCCTGCGCCGCATGCTGCCCGGCGATGGGGCAGGTGTTGATGCTCTGGCGCGATACGGTGAACTGCTGGGCCGCTGCGATACCCGCGATGCCGCGCGTGAGGCGAACCGCCACCCGCCCGAACTGTGCCTGTTCGACAGCGGCGGGCGACGGCTGGACGAGGTGAAGTTTCATCCCGCCTATCACCAGATGATGAGCATGTCGGTCGCTGCCGGGTACCATGCCGTCGCGTGGCAAGGTGGTGAGGCCGGGCATCGGACGCATGCAGCGATGGTCTATCTGGCAAGCCAGGTCGAGCCGGGGCATTGCTGCCCGCTGACCATGACCTATGCCGCCTATCCGGTGCTGCGCGCCGCGTCGGGCCTGCCGGGCGATTGGGCCGACCGGATGCTGTCGGATCGCTATGACCCCTCGGTCCAGCCGATGGCGTCGAAGGCGGCCGTGACGGTCGGCATGGCGATGACCGAGAAGCAGGGCGGCTCCGACATCCGCGCGAACACCACGCGGGCCGAGGCTGATGGCGCGAACTGGCGGCTGACCGGCCACAAGTGGTTCTGCTCGGCCCCGATGTCGGACGCCTTCCTGACGCTGGCGCAGGCTCCGGGCGGGCTGACCTGCTTTCTGGTCCCCCGCTGGCTGGACCAGGGGCGCAACGCAATCCGCCTGCAGCGGCTGAAGGACAAGCTTGGTAACCGCTCGAACGCGTCAGCCGAGATCGAGTATGATCGCGCCCTTGCCTGGCAATTGGGTGAGGAGGGGAACGGGGTGCGCACCATCCTTGAGATGGTGCACCACACGCGTCTGGATACCGCAATGGCACCCGCCGGCCTGATGCGTGCCGCCCTGCGCGAGGCGGTGCATTGGGTCAGCCATCGCAGCGCCTTTCAACGCCGTCTGGTCGACCAGCCGCTGATGCGCGCGGTGCTGGCCGATCTTGTGCTGGACTGGCAGGGCAGCCTGGCCCTTGGCATGCTTGTCGCGCAAAGCTTCGACGGTCAGGACCCCGAGGATCGCGCCTTTGCCCGGATCGGGGTCGCGCTGGCGAAATACCTGTCGAACAAGCTGTGCCCGACCGTCGTCGCCGAGGCGATGGAGGTCATGGGCGGCATGGGCTATGTCGAGGATACCCCCTTGCCGCTCCTGTATCGCGAAGCGCCGCTGAACGGGATCTGGGAAGGCTCCGGCAACATCATCTGCCTGGACGTCCTGCGCACCTTGGCGCGCGATCCGCTGGCCGCACGGATGCTGGCGGCGCGGCTGGAGGCAGTTCAGGGGCATGACCCCGCGCTGGATGCGGCACTGGCCCAGCATCGCGCGCGTTGGGGCGCCGATGTCCCCGAGGCTGAGGCACGCTGGTTCGCCGAACGTAGCGCCCTGCTTCTGGCAGCGGCCGCGCTGGTCGATTCCGCTGAACCTGCAATTGCCGAGACCTTTATCCAGACACGACTTGCCGGGGATCGCGGTCGTCTTGGCGGCGCGATATCCGGCCGTTCGGCCCAGCGTATCCTTGCGGTCGGCCTGCCCTTTGCAGGGGAGTGACCCGCCGCGAGGTGCCATTATTGCGTGCGCGAAAGGACACGCTGTTCCGGCATCCGGTTGCGCTCACTTGACTTGGAGCGGAACTCTGGAATTCTGGAATTCCGCTGTCCTCGCCGGACCGCGCAAGACCCGATGCAAGATCGCAGACCCAGCCGCGCTGGGACCAGATGCGCGGATCGCCGTGGCGGCTGCCCGAATGGGCGGAAACTGCCTTGCGGCCCAGGGACGGACGGTGAAAAAGGACATGCTTTCGATGAAGAAGATCGCGATATTGGCCCTTTGTGGCATGCTGCCCATTCCGGCGCTTGCACAGGACGGGGGCTGGGACTTCTCGGCCTCGATCTATGCCTGGGTGCCCGGTCTTGGCGCGACGGTCGACACGCCTTTCGGCGAACTGGAAAGCAAGTCGACGGGCGGCAATGTCCTGGACAATCTGGATATGGCCTTCATGGGCGCTTTCGAGGCGCGCAAGGACCAGTGGAGCGTGCTGCTGGACCTGCTTTACACCAAGCTTTCGACCAGCAAGGACGCGCCTTTCGGCGAGGTGTTCTCGCAGGCAAACGTGCAGGCGGAGGTCACCGCGTTTAGTGGCTATGGCCTTTACCGCTCGTATGAAAGCGACCACCTGATCGCGGATATCGGTCTGGGCCTGCGGGCCTTCAAGATCGATCTTGGCACCGAGTTCGAGTCGGGGGACCTTGGTGGTGACGACCACAGCTTTGGCGGTGACCGCAGCTGGGTGCTGCCGCTGGTGGCCGGGCGCTTCATCGTGCCCTTCAACGAGAACTGGTTCGGCACAACCTTCTTCGACTATGGCCAGACCCGCAGCGACGTGTCGACCTGGCAGGGACTGGTGACGGTCGGCTATCATTTCAACGAAAGATGGTCGATGCAGGCCGGATACCGCTATATGGATGTCCAGCAAAAGATCGGCGGGCTTGATGCGGACCTTGAGTTCAGCGGCCCCGTCATCGGCGTCACCGCGCATTTCTGACGGTCGCGCTGGACTCGCATTCGGCATTGTAGTCTGATGCGCATGATCTGACCGGGAACCAACCGGAGGAGAGGACAAATGCGTCTGCGCAAGCGGCTTGTTCTGGGAATCCTTCTTGCAGCGATGTCAGGGCCGACATGGGCCGAAGACGCGGTAGAGCCTGCTGCGATCGATGCGCTGCGCAAGATGGGGGCACATCTGGCGACGCTCGACCGCTTCGCGGTGCAGGCGGATACGGAAATGGAAATCGTCCTTGATGATGAGCAGAAGCTGCTGATCGGGGGCGAGATCACCTATCAGGTCAGCCGTCCCGACCATCTGAGGGTCGATCTGGTCACGGATGTGGTGAAGCGGCAGCTGTACTATGACGGCAAGCAGGCGGCCTTTGTTGCGCCGGAAGAGGCCTATTACGCGTTGATCGAGAATCCCCCGTCGACGATCCATGACCTGCTGGCCGAGGCGGCCCAGAAATACGCGTTGTCCTTTCCCGCCGCCGACCTGTTCGAATGGGGCACCCCGGACGAGCCGGTCGACGAGGTGACCGAGGCGTTCCTGGTCGGCAAGGCCACGATCGCCGGGCAAGAGACCGATCACTGGGCTTTCCGCACCGAAGATCAGGATTGGGAGGTCTGGATCGGAACGCAGGGTTCGCCCCTGCCGCTGCGGGTATCACTGACCGACCGGCACGACCCGGCACGCCCACGCTATATCGCCACCTATGCCTGGACCGAGCAGGGCGAGTTCGGCGACGATATCTTCAACTATGCACCCCCCGAGGGTGCCCGGCGTATCGACTTCCTTGCGGCCGCTCCGCCGGACGATGCGGGAAAGCAGCCATGACCCTGGGTGTGAGCAGCAAATTCGTCCTGGCGGTTTCCGCTTTGGCCGCCATTGGCGGTGTGGTCCATGCGCCCATGGCCCTTGCTCGCGGCGGTTTTGGTGGCCTGCGCATGGGGGGAATGCACATGGGTGGCGGCCATATGGGCGGAATGCACATGGGCGGGGGGCACATGGGCGGGGGGCATATGGGAGATCACATGGCCGGCCGGATGGGCGGTGGTCCGCCCCATCCCGGTGGTGGCCCCCATCCCGCCGGGGGCGGGGGCCATCCGCCGCATCCGCCGGGGCCGCATCCCGGTCCGGGGCCACATCCGCCTGGACCCGGTCCTGGGCCGCATCCGGGGCCCGCGCCCCATCCGCCGGGGCCACCGCCTGACGGGCATCATCACCACCCGCCGCCACCACCCGGTCCCTATTGGCCGGGATATTGGGACGACGACGACGATTTTCTGTGGGGCGCCGCGACTGCGCTGGCCATTGGCACCATGGTCCGAAGCGCGCCTTCGGGATGCGCGGATGTGCAAGTCGGCAACCACATCTACAAGCATTGCGGAGATACCTGGCTTCAGGCCGCCTATAGCGGACACCAGCTTGTCTATATCGCGGTGGAAGACCCGCGCTGATCCGGGTGGCGTGGCGCGACGCCGACCCTCTTGCACGGGACGGGCGCCACGGGCCTAGTATGGTCGGCATAGCCAATCGCCGGAGCACACATGACCGCCATCGACATCACCGTTCAGGTTCCGCCCGGCACCGGCGATACTGCGGGAGCCAGCGCGCTGCTGGCAGCAGAAATCGAACGGCAAGCGGGTCGCGCGGCGACGCCCGGCGCCGAGGACATCGGCCCGGCGCGTTTTGCCCTGTTCGCGGAACGCCACAGCTGGCTTCTGGTCGAAGGCAGCGCGCCCCTGCATATCAACTTGGATCGCGGGATGCTTGCCGCCGCGGACCGTTTCGCGCCGTTCTGCGACCTGCGGCTTTTCGGGACCAGCCAAACCGTCCTGACCCTTGTGCGTCAGCTGGACGGAATCGTTCCCCTGCGGATCTCGGCCATGACCCCGGTCCAGCGGGGGGAAAGGCTGATTGCCGCTCTGCCTGGCTACGCCAAGGCCGAGCAGGTCGCTCTGAGCCGGGACATGGACGCCGTTCAGGGGTTCCGCGAAATCGCCTGCAACTGCATTCACCATTATCGCCTGAACGAAGACCTGCTTCATTGCGGCTATTCCGAGGAAGCGCTGCATCAGGCCCGCGTCGCAATTCGTCGCCTGCGATCGGCGTTTTCGATCTTCCGGCCGATGCTGGGTGCCGAGGCGGCTGGCGCGCTTGGCGACGAGTTGCGCTGGCTGGCCCAGGAACTGGCCGAGGCGCGGGATCTGGACGTTCTGGTTGGTCGGTTGCGGGCCGGAAGCCTGCGCGGTCGCCTGCTGCCGATGCGCGATCGCGCACATGAGCGCGTGTTGGCGACGCTGCGCGACAGCCGCTCGCGCCTGTTGATGGTGGACCTGGCCGCATGGCTGCAGGATGGCGACTGGTTGCAGGACCGCGACCATGCGGACGCCCGTGCCTCGCGCCTGCCGGAACTCGCCTCGGGGGCACTTGATCGCTATCTGCACAAGATGCGCAAATTCGGCCGGGATCTTGCCAAGCTTGAGGACAGCGACCGGCACGAACTTAGAAAGACGGCGAAGAAATTGCGTTATGCCGCTGATTTCTTTGCACCAATATGCACCCGCAAGGCGATGGCGAAGCCGCAAAGGCAGTTCCTGGCCTCACTCGCGTCGTTCCAGGATCTGATGGGGGTGTTGAACGACCGCGCCACCGCGCCGATCCTGCTTGAAAAGCTGGGTGTTCTGGACGACCCAGAAGCCGCTTTTTTGCTTCAGGACAAGGACAAGCGGTCGGAATTGAAGGCGGCGGTGCGCGCACATCAGGAGCTGCTGAGCACCCGACCTTTCTGGAGATAGGTCTTGACCTCGGCCGTCACAGGGGCATCATCAGGTCTTCCGCCCAGCTATGAGGCCAGGCATGGTAACTCTTCGTGTGAACGGTCGGGACCATGATCTCGACATTGACCCGGAAACTCCGCTGCTTTGGGTCCTGCGGGACGAACTTCGCCTGACGGGCACGAAGTTCGGCTGCGGGATCGCGCAATGCGGCGCTTGCACAGTGATGCTGGATGGGATGCCGCGACGATCGTGCGTCACCCCCGTCGGCATGGTGGACGGCAGCGAGATCACCACCATCGAGGGGATAGAAGGCGTCGAGGCCGAGGCCGTCCGATCTGCCTGGACCGCCATCGACGTGCCGCAATGCGGCTGGTGCCAATCCGGCCAGATCATGTCCGCGACCGCCCTTCTGCAGATGGTGCCTGCGCCTACGGATGAGGACATCGACAACGCGATGGCGGGCAATGTCTGTCGCTGCGCGACCTATGTTCGCATCCGGCAGGCGATCCACGACGCCGCCAAGACGCTGGAGGGCTAATCATGGGATTCTCGACAACGCGCAGGGGCTTTCTGGCCGCAGGTGCCGGGCTGACG
Source organism: Paracoccus sp. KR1-242 (assembly GCF_049446195.1). Classification (NCBI taxonomy): domain Bacteria; kingdom Pseudomonadati; phylum Pseudomonadota; class Alphaproteobacteria; order Rhodobacterales; family Paracoccaceae; genus Paracoccus; species Paracoccus sp. KR1-242. Next base: position 193,903 of record NZ_JBMSED010000005.1, on the reverse strand, counting down.
CTGGGTATGGTGCTGCCCCTGGGCACTGGCCGGGCGCAGGTCGCCGCGGCGGGGCCGTTTGCCCCGAACGCCTTTATCCGCATCGGCAAGGATGACCTTGTCACCGTTCTGATCAAGCATATCGAGATGGGACAGGGCCCCTATACCGGCCTTGCCACACTGGTCGCCGAAGAGCTGGACGCTGACTGGTCGCAGATGCGGGCCGAAGGCGCGCCTGCCAATGACGAACTTTACGCCAACACCCTGTTTGGCGCGCAAGGCACGGGTGGATCGACTGCGATTGCCAATAGCTTCATCCAGATGCGCAAGGCCGGGGCGGCAGTGCGGGCGATGCTGGTTGAGGCCGCCGCAGAAAGCTGGGGGGTCCCCGCGTCCGAGATCACCGTCAACGCTGGTGTCGTCTCGCATGCGGGCAGCGGGAAAAGCTCTGGTTTCGGTGCCTTGACAGAGGCGGCGGCCAAGATCCCGGTTCCCGCGGATCCGCCGATCAAATCTCCTGCCGACTTCGTGCTGATCGGGCATGATCTGCCCAAACTGGATACGCCCGGCAAGACCAATGGCACAGCGCAGTTCACGCTGGACATCTATCGCGACGGGATGCTGACGGTGCTGGTCGCGCATCCGACGCGGTTCGGGGCAAAGGTCGCCAGCTTTGACGACAAGGCAGCGCTGGCGGTGCCCGGCGTTGAACTGGTGCGCCAGATTCCAACCGGCGTCGCCGTCTATGCGCGAAATACCTTCGCCGCGATGAAGGGGCGCGACGCGCTGGTGGTCGAATGGGACGATTCCGCCGCCGAGACGCGTGGCACCCCCGCGATGTTCGAAAGCTTCCGCAAGGCTCTGGACGCCGGCGCGCTGACGGTCGAGGAAAAGGGCGACATGTCGGCCATGGCCAGCGCCGCCAAGGTAATCGAGGCCGAGTATCTGTTCCCATACCTCGCCCATGCCCCGTTGGAGCCGCTTGATGCGGTGATCGAACTCAAGGGCGGCAAGGCCGAGATGTGGTTCGGCTGCCAGTTCCCCTCGATCGACCGGCCGACTGTGGCTGGGGTTCTGGGCGTGCCGGTCACGGATGTTTCGATCAACGTGCTGCTGGCAGGTGGATCCTTTGGCCGCCGCGCGCAGGGGACCGCGCATCTTGCTGCCGAAGCGGCCGAAGTCGCCAAGGCTGCGGGGCGGGATGGGGTCTTCAAATTGGTCTGGACGCGAGAGGATGACCTGCGCGGCGGCTATTACCGACCGATGACGGTGCACCGTTTCCGCGCCGGAATCGACGCCGAGGGTCGGATTCTCGGCTGGGAAAACACGGTCGCCAACCAGTCGATCATGAAGGGAACGGCGATGGAGCCGATGCTGAAGGGCGGGCCTGACAACACCTCGTTCGAAGGTTCGACCGGGCTGCCTTATCAGTTTGGTGCGCGCCGGATCGGCTGGGCGCAGATGGAAAGCCCCGTCAGCGTGCTATGGTGGCGCTCGGTCGGCCATACGCACACGGCCTATGCGGTCGAGACCTTCTTGGACCAGGTGCTTGAGGCGGCGGGCAAGGATCCGGTGCAAGGTCGGCTGGAGCTTCTGCCGCCTGAAGCCAATCGCGAACGTGGAGTGATCGAGAAGGCGGCCGAGATGTCGGGCTGGACCGGACCGACCCGCGACGGCAAGGGCTATGGTGTCGCCTGGGCAAAAAGTTTCGGCACCTATGTCGCGCAGGTGGTCGAGGTCGAGACCCGCGACGGCGCGCCGCGCGTCTCGCGCGTGTGGTGCGCAGTCGATTGTGGAATCGCAGTCAATCCCAATGTGATCCGCGCCCAGATGGAGGGCGGCATCGGATATGCGCTTGGCGCGGCCCTGCACAGCCGCATCACCCTTGCCCCCGGGGGCGAGGTCGAACAGTCGAATTTCCACGACTATCCCATGCTGAGGATATCCGAGATGCCCGCTGTCGAGGTCGCCATCATCGCCAGTGACGCCGACCCGACCGGAGTGGGAGAGCCGGGGGTGCCGCCTTTGGCACCCGCAGTTGCAAATGCCCTGCGCGCGCTTGGCGGCGAGCGTCATTACAGCCTTCCCTTTGTCGGGGCGACGGCATGATGCGGCGCTGGATCCCGGCGCTGGCCCTTGCACTCACCACGACACCCGTTTTTGCGCAGGACCTTTCAGGTCCCGAAGCCTTTGAGGGCATCAAGGATGAAAAGGAACGCTCGGCCGCGATCTTCGAAGAGATGGGGAAGGTGCTGACCCATCCCCGCTGCCTGAACTGCCACCCTGTCACTGGCGGGCCGACGCAGGGCGACGACATGCACCCCCATAGCCCGCCCGTGGTGCGTGGAGAGGCGGATTTCGGCGCGGCGGGCATGAACTGCAACGTCTGCCACGGAACCGAAAACGTGGCTTTGACCGCGAACCACCGTTCGATCCCCGGCCATGAGCCTTGGGCGCTGGCTCCGGTCAGCATGGGGTGGCAGGGACTGGGGCTGGGCGCGATCTGCGCGCAGTTGAAAGACCCCGAACGCAATGGGGGTCGGACGCTGGAACAGCTCTATGAACACAATGCGCAGGATGGGCTGGTCGGCTGGGGCTGGGACCCGGGCGAGGGCCGAACCCCAGCACCCGGTTCGCAAGAGCTGTTCGGCAAGCTGACCCGCGCCTGGATCGACAGCGGCGCAGCCTGTCCCGGCTGACGCGTCGGTCCTTGGCCAGTTCCCTGCGTAAGCGCGCGGAATGACCGTCGGCAAGGCGTTCCATTCCGCGCCCGTCATCCGGCTTTTCCAGGTGGGGTGCGCTGTTCTGATGCGGCCCAACCGGCATGTCGCGCAAGTGCTGCCATTGGGGGGCAGGACGAACTGGCCGCGTTCCTCGGCGGGTTCATGCAACCAGCCTGCACGCCGGCAGGCGGCATGTGATTTCGCCCTTGAATCTTCTGATTCCGCAGGCTTAGGCTTGAATCAACCAAAGCGAGATCCGGGCCTATGACCCACGGAAAGCCAGCCCCGGACCCGATAGGCACCCCCTTTTTCCGTGGAGCATGACATGACGGATCTGAAGGTTTTCATCGGCTGGGACTCGCGCGAGGATATTGCCTATCAGGTGGCAAAATCCTCGTTGCTGGAAAAAGCGACGGTTGATGTCGATGTCCATCCTATCAAGCTGCAGGAGCTGGTTGATCGCGGGGTCTATACGCGCGAAGTCGATCCGCTCGCCTCGACGGAATTCACCTATTCCCGTTTCTTCACGCCGTGGCTGGCGGATTACCGGGGATGGGCGCTGTTCTGCGACTGCGACTTCCTTTTCTTTGGCGATATTGCGGGTTTGCTGGACTATCGCGACGACAGCAAGGCGGTGCTGTGCGTGCATCATGATTACACCCCGAAAGCCGGGGTAAAGATGGATGGCAAGGTCCAGACGACCTATCCCCGCAAGAACTGGTCTTCGTTCATGCTGTTCAATTGCGACCACCCCTCGACGCGGAAGCTGACGCCGGAGCTGATCAACCGGGAAAGCGGCGCCTATCTGCACCGGATGCAATGGGCCGCAGATGATGAAATCGGGGCGCTGCCCGAAGAGTGGAACTGGCTTGAAGGCTGGAACGCTACGCCAGATTCCGGTTTTCCGAAGGCGGTCCACTACACGAATGGCGGCCCCTGGTTCAAGGATTGGCAGGACGTCGCCTATGCCGACCGCTGGATCGGCATGGCCAAGGCGATCGATCCCGACTTCAGGCCGATCTGAGCCTTAACCCATCCAAAGCGGCAACTGGGTCCGTTCCGCGACATGGGGATCGGCGGTAAAGAGCGGATAGCCGCGCTGCCGGAAAATCTCCAACGCGCCCAGATCCATCGAGGCGTGAAGGCGTGGATGCGCCAGATCGTTATAGGCATGGCCCGTCGATGCCGGATCGATGCCGGTCAGGATAACGTTGGCGGCGCCGCTGTGAATGGCCAGAGCCGCGCCGACGATCCCGTTCGACCATTTCGTATCCGCCTCAAGCTCGACGTTGAGTCTGCCCGTGACCTCACGCATCAGAGCGATCCGCTCATACCTGCCCATCAGCCGAACCTGGTCATGGCCATAGTCGAAACTGGCCAATCCGCGCCGCAGCCGTTCAAGGTCGTGACGCCAATGCAGCATGAACAGAATCCCCGTGCGGCGATGCTGCAGCACCCTGCGCACGTCTACGGCAGACGAATTGGTTCCCTCGATCTGGTTGAACTGCATCAGGGTCACGTCCGGCTGCTGGGTAAGCCAGCCTTGCGCCGCAATTTGCGAGGCATTGATGGTCAGGACGCGGAAATCGGGGTTCCATCCCATTGGCCGGGTCGAGAACGGTGCCGACCCCACGACCACCACCGTCTTGCCCTCAAGTGTGTCCAGCCGGGGCGCGCGCGCCGCGGCGAGGTGGAATTTCACGAAACGATAGGCATATCGCCTTGCGCGTGAGAGGCTTAGTAGAACAGTCACAATTGCCTTCCCATCCGCGCGCTGTAGACTTGACGTCAAGCGATTCTGCAGATGAGGGGCGGGTAGCGCAAGCATGAATGCCGTCGATGACGAGGCCGATTTTGCGGTCGTCACCTGTGCCGACCACAACATGCTCGCCGCGGCTTGCTGCGCCCTGCTTTCTGCGCGTAATCAGCTGGATCGCCCTGCGCGTTTCTTCCTTGTCACGTTGGACGCCACTCCAGCGGATCACGATGCAATATCGGATTTCAAGAAGCGCCACGGGCTTCCGCTTGAAGTCCTGACATTCACGCGGGACCAACTGCCCAAGGTGACGCGCGGCCGTTGGTCGCCCTCGGTCCTGACGCGGCTGTTTCTCGACCAGATCCTGCCGCGCGATCTGGACAGGGTTCTTTACATGGACGCCGATACGCTGGTCGTCAGGCCGATGAATGCGCTGCGTCGGATCGGCTTCATGCGCAAGCCCGCCATTGCCGTCGATGACTTCATCATGGCCTTCCCGCGAAAGGTGCAAGAGCGGAGGCAAAAGCTGGGCCTGGGACCGGATAGCGCCTATTTCAACTCGGGGGTGATCCTGTTTGACTGGCCCTCCACGTTGCAAGGCGAACTGCTTGCACAGGCAAGGCACAAGCTTGAAACCTGTCTCGACAATTACCACGCCACCGATCAGGATGCGCTGAACGCGGCGCTGGAAGGGAAATGGGTGCGGCTAAGTCCGCGCTGGAATGCCCAGACCGGCTTTCTGCCCGAAATTTCGAAGCCGGTCATCGTCCATTTTACCGGTCGCCGAAAGCCTTGGCAGCGTCAGGTCGCCTGGATCCACCGGGAACATGCGAAAACCTATCGCCAATATCTCGCCGGGACGCCTTGGCAGATGGAAAAGAACAGAAGCCTGCCGGGACAGGTCGCCAGCTTCCTGCTGCATCTTGGCAAAAGCATCGAGGGGCTTCGTAAATCCCGAAAACTTCACGGCTATCTGAACCGTCCCGATGCCGGGGATGTCTGGAAGAATGATAATGACTGACGCCTTTTTCTCGACCACTGCGACGGTCAAGGTCGATCCTGCCGCAAGCGAGTGGAAGGCATTCTTCCAAGCCTATTCGAACGTCGTCCTTGTTGCGAACAGCGCGGAAACAGATATCGCGTCGCTGCTGCGGGACTTTCCGCAAGATACGCTCTTCATCTTCTTCAACAAGGTCTACAAGGTGCTGGACGTTCCGTTCCCGCGGCCCGCGATTCTGGCCTGCCGAAGCGGGATGATGGGGGCGAATATCGTCCACCGGCGCGAAGTCCCGGAGGTTCTGAAATTCTTCGATCGCGACACCTTTCTTGGCGTCGTCAACATCAAGGTCGGACCCGACGAGAACCTCAGCCCTCCCGAGGCTTTCGGCGATGTCCCGGTCAAGCATCTGGACCTTAGCGGGGTGCTGCTGCCCTTCTATCCGCAGGACAAGGCGCCGACGACCGGGTTCGGGTTATGCGTCTGGCTGCGCCAGATCGATGTGACCCCGAAAATCCACCTTGCCGGCTTTTCCTCGAAGCGCAGCGAAAAGTGGAAGGTCTTCGACGTGCATGACTGGACGTTCGAGCAGGTCGTCCTGCGACTGCTCTTTCGTCATGGCGAGGTCGATCTGGTGGGCGGGCATCAGGCAAATCCCTATGCCGCGCTTCAGCAGCATTTTCCCCGCTTCACGCAATCCGAAATCGCGCTGACTGCAGGAGAAGTGCTGTCCGAACGCCTGCAGAACCTCAGTTCGGTGGTCGACAGGCTGATGTCGGTGACCAAGGTGCTGCGGTTCTTCGACAATACGTTTCGCAAGGTCCGTCCCAAGACCCGCAAGCAGAAGTTCCTGCAAAAGCGGAACGGCCGCCCGGAATGATGCGAAGGCATCAGTTTGCCCCTTCCTCATCGAAACCCTGCATTGCGCCGGAATGTCCGCCTTCCTGATCACGGGAACATCTGCCGCACTTGCCGGTTTGCTCCATCTTCAAATCGGCGCCTGTGGCCTGATCGGAGAGGGAGCAAGACGATGCGAGACGAGATCCTGCCATTCTGCCTTGGCATCGCGGCCGGGTTTCTTCTGAAATCCGTCTGCGACCAAGCCCGCTATCGGACCTTTCCGGACACCGCCCTGACCAAGGTGCGCGACGCAGGACGCCGCCAGATGACTACGCCGCCGCGAAACTGGGACATGGTTGATGAGCAGGGGGACGAATCCTTTCCGGCCAGCGACCCGCCGGGGAATTATTGATCGCCGCACCCCACTCGCTTTTTGCGCCCGTTCCGGGCAGCATGGCCCAAGCCGCGCGAATGACGGATTCCGACATGACCCACCCCCTGACACAAGCACAATCTGCCGAGGCGCGTCTGATCGCCCTGGAAAAGCTGGTCGATGCATTGCCCGGACTGATCGAGGCCAAGGACCTGCGCAAGGTGGTCTTGTGGCTGGAGGACCGGCAGATTCTGCAAGACGGACAAGAAGACCCGGGTTCCGTCGCGACCGACGGGCTGGAGATGGAGCTTGCCATCGCCAACGTCTTTCGCCGCATGGCCGAACGGCTTGAAGCCGGGATGCAGGGTCGAAGCGCCCGCTGAACGACTTGCCCTCTGCTGTGGCCATCGTGAGTGATGGTCTGAACCGGCAGTGCCCGGAGCGCCCCGATGCCAGCTTTCTCAGTCGGGCGCGCGCAAAGGCGACATCTGGGCCGAGGCAATGGCCTTGCGATCGAAACTGAAGATCGCACTGCAGCCGGCATCACGGGCGGAAAGTGCGATCATGTGATCGGCAAAGCCCGCGCCACCCTGACGGTAACGCTCGATGGCAAGGCCGACGCGGTCTGGCATTTCGACCATGATTTCGCGCGCCGCCAGAAGCCCGTCCACCGCCATCGCAATCTCGGCGCGCGGCAGTTGATAGGCGCGCTCCAGCACCCATACCAGCTCGACCATGACCTCTCGCGACAGGTAGCCTGGTTGTGCTTCGGTCAAGCCGGCGAAAAGCGCCACGGCCTGTGTCGATTGCGTGGCGTCGTCGCGCGTCAGAAACCGGACGAGAACATTGGTATCGATGCCGATCATTCGTCCCGCGCGGCTTGGCCGATCGCCTCGTCCATGTCAGCCAGCGAAACCGGCGGCCGCCCTGGCCGGTGCAGCATCCCGGCCAGTTCCGACACAGCCCGCGTCCGCATCAGCCGCACCTGCCCGTCATCCAGGATGACATAGCGCAGCCGATCGCCCGGCCCCAACTCCAGCGCCTGACGGACAGTCTTAGGCAGGGTGGTCTGCCCTTTGATCGTGATTGTGGATTCGGACATGATAGGCAATCCGTATTTCTGATTTGCATTACAATCTAATCGATCGAATTGCAAAATTCAATTCTAGAACCCGCCGATGGCCACCGATAGCCAAAAGGCCGCGCGCGCCTGCGGGCTTTGATAATAGACGCCTGAGCGTCGCAGCGACGCCAGCTTACCTGGCAAAGGGGCGGAAAGGGCTTCGGTAAAGGCCCGCAGCCTTTCACGATTTTCCGGGGTAAGACGCGCGGATGAGGCCGCCAGCGCGGCGCTGTTCTGCAGTGCCCATTCCCGGTGCTTGCCCCGAAGGTGACGCGCCAGCCGCCCCGGAACCGTGCGGATCCCACGTTTCAGGCCAATGACATTCGCCCCGTGCTGCCGGTAAAGCAGGCCCGGTTGCTCGTCCAGGATCGCCGTGCCGCCTGCGCCCGTGACAAGCTGATAGGCCCACCAGTCGTGGATCGGGATCGAGCCCGCCTCGGCTTCGGCCTCTTGCAGCAGCTGGGCCGCAGCGGGGGTCATCAGCATGGTATTGCCGCTCAGCATGTTCTGGACCAGCGCGTTCCGAAACCCCAGGGGCCGTGCGGGGCGGGGCGACAGATGCAGTTCCTGCAGCGCCGCATCGCAGACACGCATCCGGCACCCATAGACCGCAAGCGGGTTCGGCACATCGGTCAGCGCCTGCAAACCCCGCGCAAGATGGTCGGCATCCCAGACATCGTCTTGATCGCAGAACGCAAGGCACCGGCCAGCAAGGTCGGCGCGGCGCAGAAGGCTTCGGAAATTCTCGGTCGCGCCAATCCCCGGTCCCCGAAGCACCTTGATTTGCCCCTGCGGTCGCCGAGCCGCAAACGTCCCCACGATCTCCAGCGTCGCATCGGTCGAGGAATCGTCGGAAACCCAAAGCTGCCAATCCGCATGGGACTGGCGCGCAATGCTCTCCAATTGATCAGAAATGAACCGCCCCCCGTTCCGGGTGGCCATCAGGATCAGGATCGGTTTCAAAACTTTGCCATCTGATACTTGTGCCGCAGATATCTCGCGGCTGAACGAGCGGATCCGATCAGCCGCGCAGTCACTTTTTTGAATTGTGCAAGTCGGAAAGCAGCAATGCCAAAGATTCAGTTGTCTCGCGATCTGGAATCTGAACTGACTCAGGGTGCGCAAATTCATCAACAAGCATATCTGGATAGAAATCCAATCCACACTTGTCTCTCAGCCACGCGATCTCTGGACGAGATGCCTCGCGAATCCGACGTGTATTCTCGTAATCAAGGGCAAAGCGCGGTCCCTTGATTGTCAACAGCTTAGCAAGCTCTCCATTTTGTCTGAGCGGATTAAAAACCCCATCTTTGAACATTGGAACCAACCTGTTTAAGGCGTCCAATGTATATCCGCATAGCATGCTCATAGATTCGTTCTCGACAGTGGCGCTGTCTATAATTGTATTCGCAGTTTCCCAAGGAACGTAAATCTGTTCACAAAAGGCACCGACAGGTCCACTTGGATGCTGTATGCAATCTTCAAAGCGATAGATGCGCATAGCTTCTGCCCCAAAAGCAGCTATCGCGTTTTCCAATCGCCGTTGGTAGTTGCTAAGTGGCAGCATTCTATCGATCATATCATCGATAGTCTCTCCGCCTTTCAGCATTTGCTGGATGACGCTAACCGTAAATGAAACAGGATGACGGAGCCAATAGATAACTTCGATCCCATCCACGAAGCCATCAAGCCAGGAACGAAGATCACGTAATGCCCCGGTATGCAGATTTGCAAGCCCCTCAGCAGACAATACGAGAGTGTCCCAACCGCCTATTGAAAGCTCAGCTTCCATCTTTTGAAAGCAATTGCTCACAAATCGTTCGGCTTGCTCCGGTGTGGTAATTCCCATCATCTTCACGCTGATATGACTGCGTGGATCAGGTAGGAACATCGGGCAGAGTGTATTTGTGTGATTTGCTCCTACCGCTGGGTAGAGAATTCGGTGCCTATCAAAAAGCGTATGACGGTGTTCATAAACGGCGTTCTGAAACGAAGTGGTTGCCGTTTTCGGCATCCCCATGTGAACGATTGCGCGCTTCATGATTTTTCCTTGTCTCAGGCCTCAGGGCGGGACTGCATGTCCGCAAGAAGATTGGCGATGCCCGCTCGCAATCCAATCACAGGTTCCCAATCCAATGCTCGTTTTGCCTTCGCGATATCAAGTATATTCCGCGGCACATCGAAACTGCGTGCAGCCCGGTATGTCACCGTTGGTGCGTGGCCGAGTTGGGCGGTGATCCCCGAGACGAGCTCGTTGAGCGATGCCCCCCGTCCTGATCCTATATTGATTTCAGTCCCCGACACCTTGACTGCACGCGCGGCAGCGAGAAGTGCAGTGGCCACGTCACGGACGTCGATATAGTCGCGCTCGACCGTACCGTCGCCCCAGATTTCGATCGGCTCATTTCGAACCGCTCGGTGACAGAAGGTCGTCAGCGCCCCTTGCGCCTTGCTGATGTTTTGCCCGGCGCCGTAAGGGTTTGCGACGCGCAGGGTAACCGTGCTCAGTGCGCCATTGCCGACCCCGGAACCGCTGCTTGCGTCGTAGAGCCGCATGTATTTCTCGCAGGCGAGTTTCGAAATGCCGTAGGCCGAGATGGGATTGGTCGGCGCAGTCTCCGGGATCAGGTCAAGGTCCGTCGGTCCATATACCGTCCCGCCGGATGAACAGAACACCACGCGTTTGACACCAGCCTCGCACGCATAATCAAGCAACTGCAACGTGCCCAAGATGTTTTCCTGTGCATCGCGTGCCGGATTCTGGTTCGCTTCGCGCGTAAACGTGGTCGCCGCCAGATGGAACAGGCAATCCACCCCCGCCATTGCTTCGCGCGTCAGACCGTGATCGAGGAAGCTGCCTTGAAAATGCCGCAAGCCAGGTGCGGTGAAGTCGTTCGGCACGAAGTCCAGATTGCGAACCTTGATTCCTTGCGACAACAGCAGTCTGGTCAGCGCGGTCCCGATGAAACCGCCACCACCAGTTACCAGAACCTGTCCAACTGATCCGCTCATGATATTTGTCCGCCCTTGGCAGTGACCCGTCGATAGACGCTATCGTAATTGTCTGCCATCCGCTGCGGATCGAAGCGATCAACTGCCGTCGAAACCCGGGCTTTCAACCGCTGAATTTCGCCCGGCTCGCTTGCCAGATCCGCGATCAGCTGGGCCAATCCCTCGGTGTCTATTCTCCATTCCTCGTCCAGTGCAAAAAGAGCGCCCGCGGGTCCGTCATGGGTGGAAAGCATATAGCGGATCTCTCCGATATCGCTGGCAAGCACAGGGGTTCCGGCCAACAGACTATCAATGACCACCAGTGGAAAACTTTCTCCCGGAAAACGTGACGGCAGGAATCCGAGGTCAGATGCCGCGAAATAATCCCTGATATTCTGCCGGAAGCCCTGGAGATGGACGTGACCCGGAATCCCGGCTTCCTCGGCTGCATCCTTGGCCTCGCCTTCGCCAATCAGGATCAGATGGATGTCCCGTCCCGAGATTTCCCTTGCGCGACCGACCGAAGCTATTGCTTCAAGCCAGCCTTTGCTGTGCAAGGCGCGTGATACCAGCGTCAGGACGAACGCCTCGTTAGGAATGCCAAGCGTGGCACGATCAAGCGGTTTCACATCGGACTTCGACAGGGCATTGTCGATGCGATGAATCTCGCGCACGTCAATCAGGCCAGCTTGACGAATGGCGTCAAGATTTTTCCCGGCCGTATAAACCAGGCCACCGCTCCGGTTGATCAGTCGCGGCAGAAGAACCTTCAACTGCGCTTCGGGCACGGTCTCATAAAAGCCATGCAAGGTCACGACCGTTTGCGTCGGCGAATTTGGAGGCAACAGGTCCAGGACCGTATTGTCGACCCACCCGTGATGCGAGTGGACCAGTTCGATGTCGAAATCTTGAACGATCCGGCGAAGATGGGTGAAATCACTAATGACAGGAATATCGGTGGCCAGCATGGCCCTGATGCCTTCGACGCGCTCTTCGCGTGCGCAGTCCAGGAAGGTTACTTCATATCCCGTAAGCTTCAGCTCATTGGCAAGTTGAATGGGGAATGTCTCGCCGCCACCGGCGCAGAATGCGTAGCCCGCCATAAGGACACCTGGCTTGCGCGTTTGCTCGATTTGGATGCGGTCAGCATCGAAGCAGGTGCTAAATGCCTCATCCGAATAGTCGCCGCGGGTAATCTTCCAATGATGCCGCAGATTGGATTCCATCCGAACAAGATTTTCGGAAGGAACGCGATAATGGCGGCGCAGGCACTTTGCCACCTCTTCATGCTCTCGGTAGAACTTGTCTGCTTTATGAGAAGTAACCGAGGTGTTGCTTTCATGAATGCGATAGAAGTTCTGCGCATCTGGAGTATAAGCCATCATCCCGCCACGAATGGCGTTAAGATAGAACATCCAGTCTCCGCAAGTTCGCATACCTCGCCATGAGTCGATTTCCAGCGCCTCCAGTCGATCAAATCGACGGAACACAGCCGAACTGACGTTTGGCACGATGTTTGTCATCGAGAAGACATCACGGACAATATTGGCAGCTGTTTCTACCCAGCTTCTGCCCCAACGCTCACCGCCGAATTGGGCGAGATATTCCTCCATCGACCAGATCTGGTTTTCGCCCGCGCCATCCATGAAAACGGTACGCGCATAGGCCAATTGAACGGCCTCGTTCTGGAAGTAGGGAACGAGGGATTCCAGGAAGTTGGGACTGGCCCAATCGTCGCTTTCCGCGATCCAGATCAGATCTCCACGCGCGGCGGCAAGCCCTTTCTCCCACTGGAAGAAGACGCCACCAGAATTCGCCTCGTTGAACAGGGTCCGAGTGCAATCTGGAAATTTTTCTGCAAATCGGTTCAGAACTTCGCGACTTTCGTCGGATGAACAATCGTCCAGCAGCAGCACTTCGAAGTTCTGGTAGGTCTGGGCATAAATACTGTCCAAACGCTTTTCCAGATAACGCGCGTGATTATAGTTCGGGACGATGATCGTGACCAGCGGCGCGAATGGGGGGAATTCACGTGTCTGCTGATATTCAAAGATGGAGTTCGAGGAAAGCACCGCGGAAGGCTCAGCTTCGCGCATGGCGATTTCCTGCGCGGGATTGTACTGCCCGAGCAGCTTCATATTTGCGCGCATCATCAGCGGCTGGATGTTTCGCCGCAGCAACTCCGCAGTCTCCGGGTGCGACCGTTTCAGCCGTTGGTGCGCGACCTGGCTGGCACGATTCAGCTTGCGCAATCCGATTGCGGGCAGCCGCTTCGCATCGCGAGCCATCGTCCCCGCCTTGCGCAGGGGATAGGTCAGCCGCCAGGACCGAGAGGAGAGCATGGCCCCCATGCTTTGTTGCAGGTAATCCGAGACCTTCTGCAACTCATCCATCCGGACCTGCATGGTCGCACGCGCGACCTCGGCTTCGGCCAAGGCACGGTTGTGCCGTTCAGCCGCCTCACGCAACTCCCTGCCGCGATCGGCAATTTCCCGATCACGTGCCGCAAGGCCCTCGTTCAGCCGGGTCAGATTCTCGCGCAACCCGCCTTCCACCTTGGCAGCGGCGGCGGCAACGGAATCTCTGGACCGTGCGAATTCGTCACGTGCGGCGCGCGTCACCTGCAGGGCGTTCTCGGTCCGAAGCGCTTCCATCCGCTCATCGCGGCGACGCGCCGACAGCCGGCCGTATGCGCGGGCCGTGATCCGGGATAGCGACTTGCCGAAGGCGGGCTGGTCCAGTTCCTGAAGGATCGGGGCCAGTTCCGCCTCGCCCACGACGCGACCGGACAGCGCCGCAAGACATTGCTCGGCGGCTCGCAATCCCGGAAAGGCCTCTTCAACCTCAGCAACGGCCATGTCATCGACGTGGCTGCGCCATAGACTCGCGTCGATGAATTCGTCGGCAAATCTGGCGATCCGCACCGGATCCGGGGCTATCTCCAGGAATGCGCCAAGCGCCTCGAACAGTTCCACCGGACGCTCAAGAAAATCCCGATAGGACAGCACCAACAGCTCGCGGCCAAGGCAGTCGCGCAGAATGGGACGAATATGCCCCAACCAAAGTGCGGCGCCTTCTGCCAGGTTCTCGCCGAACTCATAGTAATCGGGGTTCTTGCGGCAGCGTGTCCGCTGCGAAATGGCTACTTCGACCGGATCGCGGGTGACCAGCACGCACCGCACGCTCTCGTCGCGATAGCCCGCCGCACGCAGGGTCGGGAACCAGAATGGAAGCAGCCGGCACATCCGGGGATCCTTGACTGCCGAAAGCTGGGCCTTCAGAAGATCCTGTCGAAGGATATCGCCAGCGGTCTGTTCCAGCGCGGACCGGGTATCGGCCGAAAGCTCAAGCAAGGCTTGGCCGTCAAAGCCCGGATCGTCCCATGCACTGCCAGCCAACTGCAGGAGTCGATCGTCCAGCGCGACGATGTCGCCATGCTCGAAGAAACCCTTTAGGTTCTCATCACTGGCTTCGTGCTCCGGCAAGGCCAATCGCGCGCCAAGGGCCTCAAGCGCTGCCGCGATCAGCGATGTGCCGGATCGATGCGCCCCGAGGCAAAGGGCAATGCGATGCTCCTGTTCTATATCAAGGTTCTGGCGGCTGGCGGTCTGAGCCAATTCTATCATCAGTGAAAACAGGGATCGCTAGGTCGGTTCCTGCCGGTTTAGGCGTTTTACCATCACTGCGCCATAGATAACTGTCCCACCGCTTCCGGCCGCACCGGAATATGCCAAGACCGGCCCCTGCAATGCCCTGACAGCTCTGACGCGGGCATCGCGTCGGATATGGACAGGTGCGTAAAATCTCGACGACGAATAAAGCTGAAAGGACCGATCAGGTCACTGCATGGCCATTGATCGACCCGATCGGCATCGACTGGAAGGCAACGGCATGGTGCTGGCGGGCGATGGCCAGATGTCTGGTGATGCAACTCGGGTCGGCGGATCCGCGTGATTGTCAAAGGCCCGCACGGTTCGGATTGCGACGGGGCAGGGCGGCGACCATGGCTTGGCCAATGTCGCCGCCCGCCTCACTGTTAGCCGATGCGACCGCCGCCCTGCCGGGTGATCGCGACGACGGCCGGGCGAACCGGCATCCTGTCATTGAAATCTGGCCAGCGCGTCGAAAGATCCTCGTAATAGGACGGGCGGCCATGCCCTTCCCAATCATCGCCGCCATCGCCGGGATGCTGGACCGCGACGAACATCGTGGTCATGTCCCCGGTCGGGCAGGGACCGCACATCTCGGCCCCGACCGGCACGCGATAAAACAGGCGCGAGGTGCCGCGCGCCGGCCCGTCGATATCGACCGCCCACAGCCCATCGGTGCGGCCCGTGTCCGCCATCGAATTGCCGTCGGTCGAAATCCACAGCCGGCCATCCGCGTCGATTGCAGCGTTGTCCGGCATCCCGAACCAGCCATTCCTGGTCGTCTCGGTCGAGAAGGTCGCCCCGACCTCGGCCACCGCGGGGTCTCCGCATTGCAGCAGGATCTCCCATTTGCCGGTGGTCGCGGTGAAATCCTCGCCAGCTTCCAGGATCTCGATGACATGACCAAAGGCGTTCCCGGCGCGTGGGTTCGCGGCATCGGGTTCTGTCCGCTTGGTGTTGTTGGTCAGCATGACATAGGCGCGGCCGGTTTTGGGGTTCGGCTGGATGTCCTCGGGGCGGTCCATCGGCGTCGCTTCCAGCAGGTCCGCGGCACGGCGCGCCTCGATCAGCACATCGGCCTGACTGGCAAAGCCGTTCGCCTGGGTCAGCGGCCCCTGACCGTGGACCAAGGGCAGCCAGGTCAGGCTGCCATCGACTTCGAAGCGGGCGACGTAAAGCGTGCCCTCGTCCAGCAGGTCCATGTTGGCCGCGCGATTGGCCGGATCAAAGGCCCGCGCCGTCACGAACTTGTAGACATAGTCGAAACGCTCGTCATCGCCCAGGTAGAAGACCACCCGGCCATCCTTCGCGACGACGCTTTCCGCCCCCTCATGCTTGAAACGGCCGAGAGCGGTGCGTTTTTTCGGAACCGAGTTCGGGTCCATCACATCGACCTCGACCACCCAGCCGAAACGGTTCGGCTCGTTCGGCTCCTGGCTGACGTCAAAGCGCTTGTGGAACCTGCCCCATTGATAGTCACCGGCAGGAACGCCCAGACGCTTGTAGTTCCCGGCCTCGGCATGGCCCTCGGGCAATTCGCCTGTGAAATAGCCGTGGATGTTCTCCTCGGCCATGATGTAGGTGCCCCAGGGCGTCACGCCGCCCGCGCAATTGTTGATGGTGCCGAAGACCTTGCTGCCCGAGGGATCCTCGGACGTCTTTACGCGGTCATGCCCGGCGACGGGCCCAGACAGCTGCATCTGGGTCTTGGCGGTGATGCGGCGGTTCAGTTTGCCATCCAGCACCGGCTGCCATTTGCCGTCAGCCTTGCGGATCTCGACGATCGTCCCGCCATGCGCCGCCATCTCGATGTTCACGCGATCCTCGGTCGCATCGGCAACCTTGATCTTGCCATCCGCGACCGTGACGATGCCGGGGAACATCAGATGTTCGTTGGTGTATTCGTGGTTGACGACCAGAAGGCCGCGATCGGTCGCACCTTCCAGCGGGATAAAGCCCACGAAGTCGTTGTTATAGCCGAACTGGCGCTGCTGCGCCGCCTCGGACTGGTTCTCGGGATCGAAATCCGGCGCGTCGGCGAACAGCTTGTCGCCCCAGCGCAGAAGCACGTCCGCGTCATAGCCTTCGGCGACGTGGTGATCGGCGTCCACCCCTGCCTCGACCTCGGGGAAGTCGAAGGCCGATCCCGACCCGGCCCGCGCCCGATCCGCCGCGAGCATCGCGATCGGCGAAACCGTCGCCGCAATCGCGACCGTGGCCATCGACCCGCTGAGGAAGCTTCGGCGCGAGAAACGGGCGGCGATGATATCGCCCATGGTGCGGTTGGCGGTCGGATTCAGACCGGGCCCGTCGGCTTCCTCCAGCTTCGAGGTGCGGAAAATATCACTTTGGCGCAAGTTCATGGCTGTTCCCTGGCAAATGCTTGGCCCGACACCCCCTACAGCCCGATTGCGACAGTGGTTTGGCAGTCAGGGCTTTGCCCACATCTTAGCATATCATACCAGTTGACAAGATGATTTCACCCGGCCAAGCTGACAGGCGGGAGAGAGGACGCATGGACGGCGCGAAGCCATCCGGCGAAACAAAATCAGGGAGAAGCCATATGAATATTCTGCGCCGCACCCTTATTGCGAGCGTGGCGGTCGCGGCATTCGCGACCTCGCCTTTCGCCGCATCGGCCGACGGGTTGATTGCAATCATCACGCCCAGCCATGACAACCCCTTCTTCAAGGCTGAAGCCGTCGGCGCCGAAGCCCGCGCGAAGGATCTGGGATACGAGACGCTGGTCCTGGTCCATGACGACGACGCCAACAAGCAGTCGGAACTGTTCGACACCGCCATCGCGCGTGGGGCCAAAGCGATCATTCTGGACAATGCGGGCGCCGATGCGACCGTAGGCGCGGTCAAGCGCGCCAAGGATGCGGGTATCCCGTCCTTCCTGATCGACCGCGAGATCACGGAATCCGGCATCGCCGTCAGCCAGATCGTCTCGAACAACTATCAGGGCGCGCAGCTTGGGGCCGAGGAATTCGTGAAGCTGATGGGCGAAAAGGGCAAGTTCGCCGAGCTGGTCGGCAAGGAGTCGGACACCAACGCGGGCATCCGTTCGTCGGGCTATCACGACATCATCGACCAGTATCCCGACATGGAGATGGTGGCCCAGCAATCCGCGAACTGGTCGCAGACCGAAGCCTATAGCAAGATGGAGACGATCCTGCAGGCCAATCCCGAAATCAAGGGCGTGATCTCGGGCAACGACACCATGGCGATGGGCGCATGGGCCGCGCTGGAGGCGGCGGGACGGACCGACGTCATCGTCGTCGGCTTTGACGGATCGAACGACGTGCGCGACTCGATCAAGGCGGGCGGTATCAAGGCGACCGTGCTGCAGCCCGCCTATCGTCAGGCTCAGCTGGCGGTCGAACAGGCCGATCAATACCTGAAGACCGGCAAAACCGGGCAGGACGAGAAGCAGTTGATGGATTGTGTCCTGATCAATTCGGACAATGCCGGCAAGCTGGAAACCTTCGCCCTGGCCGAGTGATCGAGCAGGCGGCCCGGCAGTCCGGGCCGCCACCCCAGCCCAAGCGGAGACATGCATGTCCCGGACCAAGATGACGGCGCTGTGCCTGCTGGCACTGATGCCGCTTGCCGCCTGCAAGATCGTGAAGAACCCCGACCCCGTCCAGCCCTCTGCCGAGGGACAGGGGCAGGCGGCCCAGACCGCGGGCAGCGACGAAGCGCGCATGGCTGCCCGCGCCGCCGAGCTGTGGAATCCGAAGATCATGCCGTATATTGCTGAAAAGGCGACGGATATCGCAACTCTGCGTGCGGCGTTGAAGGATGGGCCCGACGCCGCCGCAAGCTATGGCTTCCGGCCCGCGGCTGAAGGCAGCCCCTGGAACTTCATCGCCAAGGGCGAAGGCAAGGTCGTCGCCGAGGACCGCAAAAGCCGGGCGGCAAAGCTGGAGCTGGACACCGACGGCGATGGCGCGGGCGACGTGACCGTGCAGCTTGGCCCGGTGATGAAGGGCACCACGCTTAGGGATTCTTTGAATTTTCTGGTTTTCACCGATTATCGCGACCAGATCGAGTTCGCAAAGCTTGCGCGCGCGCTGAACGATCATGCCCATGCGGCGCTATCGCTGCCCGAAGGCGACCTGACCGGGGGCAATGTCGCCTTTTCCGGTGCATTCACCATCCGCACCAAGGGAGAGGCGATCCTGCTGACCCCCGTGACGCTGGAGGTGAAATGATCGGCCTGCAAATCCGCGACGGCACCAAGGTCTATCCCGGCACGATTGCCCTGAAATCGGTGGATTTCGACCTGCACATGGGCGCCGTCAATGTGCTTGTGGGCGAGAATGGTGCCGGCAAGTCCACCATGATGAAAGTCATCGCCGGGGTCGAGCGCCTGACCGAAGGGCAGGTCCTGCTGGACGGTCAGCCCGTCACCTTCAACGGCACCGATGACGCCGCGCGGCACGGGATCGGCATCGTCTTCCAGGAATTGAACCTTTTCCCGAACATGACCGTGGCCGAAAACATCTTCATCGGCCGAGAGAAGCTGCGCGCGGGCATCGACATCAATGCCGAAGGCCAGCGGCGCGAGACGCGCGCCCTGATGCGGCGGCTTGAGCAGGACATCGACCCGGACACGCCGGTCGGCGAATTGCGCGTCGGACAACAGCAGATCGTCGAAATCGCGAAAAGCCTTGCGCAGGATGCACGCATCCTGATCCTGGACGAGCCGACCTCGGCCCTGTCCGCGGCCGAGGTCGAAATCCTGTTCCGGGTCATCGCCGATCTGAGGCGCAATGGCGTCGGCATCGTCTATATCTCGCACCGGCTGGAAGAGCTGATCCGCATCGGCGACCACATCACCGTGCTGCGCGACGGCCGCATCACCGGCACCCGCAGCATGGAGGGCGTCGATGTCGCATGGATCGTCCGCCACATGATCGGCGAGGCCTCCAAGGATTTCGCCAAGGAGATAGAGCATCCCTTCGGGGCCGAAGTCTTTCGCGCCGAAGAAGTCTGCCTGCCCCGCGCAGGGGGCGGGCTCGCGGTCGACCATGTCTCGCTGTCGCTGCGCGCAGGGGAAATCCTGGGTGTCTATGGCCTGATGGGCGCGGGCCGCTCCGAACTGCTGGAGTGTATCATCGGCAAGCACCGGCATTCCACCGGGCGTTACTTCGTCGGCGGCGAACCCCTTGCCGCGCGCAATGTCGCGGATCGGATCGAGCGAGGCATCGCCCTGATCCCCGAGGATCGCAAGAATGACGGCCTGATCCAGATGCTGTCGATCCGCGAGAACATGAGCCTGTCCAGCCTTGGCGATTTCACGCGCCTCTTTCACATGGACCTGGGTGCCGAACGCGGCCGGGTGCGCGAATTCGTGGACAGGCTGCGCATCAAGATCGCCTCGACCGAACACCCGGTCTCCAGCCTGTCCGGTGGCAACCAGCAGAAGGTGGTGATCGGCAAGGCGCTGATGACCAAGCCCCGCATCCTTCTGATGGACGAACCATCACGGGGGATCGACATTGGTGCCAAGGCCGAGGTGTTCCGCACCATGCGCCGGCTGGCCGCCGAGGGGCTGGGGATCATCTTCGTGACCTCGGACCTGGACGAGGTGCTGTCGTTGTCTGACCGCATCATCGTCATGTCGAACGGGCGCGTCACCGCAGAATTGCCACGCGCCGAGGCGAACGAGACCGCATTGGTCGCCGCCTCGGCGATCGGCCACAACCATGCAAGGGAGCCCGCAGCATGATGACCGCAACCGCGCCCCGCACCACCGGATCGGGCAGCGCGCTTCTGCTTCTGCTGAAGCTGCGTACCTTCATCGCGCTGATCGCGGTTTTTACCTTCTTCGCCTTCGCCGCCCCCAACTTCCTGAGCGCCGCGAATTTCGTCATCATGTCGAAGCACGTCGCGCTGAACGCGTTCCTGGCCATAGGCATGACCTTCGTCATCATCTCGGGTGGGATCGACCTGTCGGTCGGCTCGATCGTCGGGCTGTGCGGCATGGTCGCGGGATGGTTGATCCTGTATGGCATCGACCTGGGACTTGGCTGGTCGATCCAGTTCAACACGCTGGAAATCTGCCTGATCGTTGTCCTTGTCGGCATCGCGGTCGGGGCGGTCAACGGACTTCTGATCACGCGGCTGAACGTGGCACCGTTCATTGCGACGCTGGGCGTGCTTTATGTCGCGCGGGGCGCGGCGATGCTGTCCTCGGACGGGCGGACCTTCCCGAACCTGAATGGTAATCCCGAATATGGCTCGGACACGTTCCGGCTGATCGGGGCAGGGAACCTGCTGGGCATCCCGGTTTCGATCTGGATGCTGATCGTCGTCGGGCTGCTTGCCTCATATATCGCGAACCGCACCCCCCTGGGCCGCCACATCTATGCCGTCGGCGGCAATGAACGCGGTGCGGCGCTGTCGGGCGTCAAGGTCAAGCGGGTGAAGATGTTCGTCTATATGTTCTCGGGCTTTTGCGCGGCGCTGGTGGGGCTGATCGTGTCGTCGCAACTGGTCGCCTCACATCCTGCGACCGGCGAGACATTCGAACTGAACGCCATCGCCGCAGCGGTCCTGGGCGGCACCTCGATGTCGGGCGGGCGGGGACGCATCCTTGGCACAGTTGTCGGCGCCTTCGTCATCGGGGTGCTGTCGGACGGGCTGGTGATGATGGGGGTCTCATCTTTCTGGCAGACGGTCATCAAGGGGCTCGTCATCATCGCCGCCGTGGTCATCGACCAGGCCCAGCAACGGTTGCAGGCGCGCGTCGCGCTGCAGGCGCAGGCGAACCTGGCATGAGGGGCGCGCTGATCGGATGCGGCTTCTTCGCCCAGAACCAGCTTCACGCCTGGCGGGATCTGGCCCAGATCACCGCGATCTGCGACCGCGATCCGCAGCGACTGGCCGAGACCGCGGCCCGCTTCGGGATAACGCGAACCTATGACGACGCCGCACGCATGTTCGCGGATGGTGGCTTCGACTTTGTCGATATCGCCACCACCGTCCCCTCGCACCGCCCGCTGGTCCAGATGGCGGCCGCAGCCGGTGTCCATGCCATCTGCCAGAAGCCCTTTGCCGAGACGATGGCGGATGCCCGCGCGATGGTCACGGCAGCAGAAAGCGCCGGCATCACGCTGATGGTGCATGAGAATTTTCGCTGGCAATCTGCCATTCGCCGCTGCATCGACGCGGTGCGGGGCGGCGCAATCGGAACGCCGTTCTTCGCGCGCGTCAGCTTTCGGTCCGGCTATGACGTGTTCAGCGGCCAACCTTATTTGGCCACGGACCAGCGCTTCATCATCCAGGATCTGGGCATCCACATTCTGGATATTGCCCGCGCGCTCATGGGCGATGCCACACGGATCACGGCGACGACACGGCGCATCAACCCCGCGATCCGGGGCGAAGATGTGGCAACCATGCTGCTTCAGCACGCAGGCGGCGCGACCTCGGTCGTCGATTGCTCCTATGCCACGCGACGGGTGCCCGAAACTTTCCCCGAAACCCTGTTGGAAATCGACGGGGATCGGGGGACGCTGCGGCTGGATGCGGGCTATCGCCTGACACTGCCCGAAGGAAGCAGCGACTTGTCGCCCCCGGTCCTGCCCTGGGCCTCGCGACCCTGGCACAACATCCAGGAAAGCGTGCTGCTGATCCAGCGGCACTTCCTTGACTGCATCGCGGCGGGGATCCAGCCCGAAACCTCGGGCGCGGACAATCTTCGGACGCTGGCGCTGGTCGAGGGGGCGTATCTTTCTGCTGCCGAGGGGCGCAGTGTTGCGCTGGACGAACTATGACGCTGCTGACCACCGGGCCCCTGTCCTTGCGTCTGGAAGGGGGCGCCCTGCGCGATATCCGATGGAACGGGATCGAGGCGATCCGCGGCATCGCCTGGCTGGTCCGTGACCGTGACTGGGGCACATTGCCCGCCCGGATCCGGAACCTGCGCATCGACCGCGAGGATGCGGGCTTTCGCGTCCATTTCGACGCCGATGCCGACGGGCTTCATACCCGCATGACGATCGAAGGGCGGGCTGATGGTTTCCTGCGGGTCGAGGGGCGCGCCGTTCCCCCCGCCGATCTGCTGACGAACCGCACCGGCTTCACCATCCTGCACCCGATCACGGGCGTCGCGGGGCACTGGGCGCGCATCACCCATTCCGGCGGCGACAGCGAAGAAACCACCTTTCCCGATCTGATCGAGCCATGGCAGCCCTTCAAGGACATTGCCGCCATCGCCCATCGCATCGACGGCGCCGAGGTCTGCTGCGAGATGGCGGGCGATGTCTTCGAGATGGAGGATCAGCGCAACTGGTCGGATGCAAGCTTCAAGACCTATGTTCGTCCGCTTGCCCTGCCGTGGCCTTATGTCCTGCCCGCTGGTCAGGAAATGGTTCAGTCCGTCACCCTGCGGTTCCGTCCCGGTCCCGCGCTGCCACCACCGCGCCCGATGGCGCGGCCGGATGCCGTGATGCCCCGGATCGGACTGGTGATCTCGCCCGAGGAACTGCCGGACGCGCTGGCCCATGCGGCGCGACTGGCCGAGATCGCACCCCAGCATATCCTGTGTCACCTTGATCCCACCGCTGGCCACGGGGCCGAGGCTTTGGCGGGGTTCGCGCAGCTTCAGCGCGCCTGTCCCGCCGCTTACGATCTGGAATATGTCGTGGCCTGCACGGGTTCACTGCCGGACGAGATGCAGGCGCTGGCACGCGCTGTCGCCGCATCCGGCCTGCGCCTTGCCAGCCTGGCTGTCTGCCCGTCTGTCGACCGGCAATCGACTCCGCCCGGTTCCGCCTGGCCCGATTGCCCGCCGCTTGCGCAGGTCTATGCGGCAACGCGCGCGGCCTTTCCGGGCCTGCCCTTGGGCGGCGGCATGTTCAGCTATTTCACCGAGCTGAACCGAAAACGACCGCCTGTCGAGTTGCTGGACTATGTCACTCACGGAACAAACCCCATCGTCCATGCCGCGGATGATGAAAGCGTCATGCAGACGCTTGAGACGATCCCGCATATCCTGCGCTCGGCCCGCGCGATCATCGGGGCGAAGGAATATCGGCTTGGCCTGACGTCGATCGGGATGCGCCAGAACCCCTATGGATCGCGCACAATTCCCAATCCGGACGGCGCGCGCATCTGCATGACCGATTCAGATCCGCGCCAGTCCGGGGACTTCGCGGCAGCCTTTACCGCGGGCTATGCCGCGACGCTGGCCGGATCGGGGGTCACGACCTGGGTTCCCGCCGCCTTCACAGGCCCGCGCGGTATCGTTGGCGCGGATGGCACAGTTTGGCCTGTGGGCCGCGTCATTGCCGCACTTGCGAAAATGGCGGGCAAGCGCGTGGTGGCGACGGGCGAAGGCTGGCTGAAGCTCGAGGATGGCAGCAGCCTTGAGGCCGATCTTGCCGCGCCCTATGCGGTCCGCCTTGGCCCTCCGCCGTCGCGGACCCAGCCGAAATAATCCTCGCTGCCCATCTGGCCGCCCTTCAGGGCAAGCTGCAATCCGTCATGTGCCCCGCCCTGAACGGCGCAAATTGCGGCACCGGGAATGGTCGGGGCCAAGGCCCGGAGCGCCCGGACCCCCAAGGCCCGCGCCGCATATCCCGAGGTATCGCCTCCCGAGATCACCGCCCGACGCAAGCCGGCACGACGGATCAACTGATCCAGAATGCGACCAAGTGCGGTTCCCACCGCCTCATTCGCGGCCGGATCGTCGCCGAAGCGCGCGCGGAATCGCGCGACCGCCGGATCGTCGGGGCCTTTCGCGCTGTAGATCAGCGGATCTGCCCCGCGATCAAGCGCAGCCAGACCTTGCGCGACGGCTTTCGCCTCGGCGTCGCTGCCGCCGGTGCTGGCGTCAAAGGGGATCGCGGCAAAGCCGTTCGCCTCGGCCCAGGCGATCTGAGCCGCCGTCACGGGTGAGACCGAGCCGGAAACGACCGCCAGCCGGTCGCGACCAAGCGAAGGCGGCAGCACCTCTGGCGCCAACCAGCCTTGGCTGCGCCAATGTTCGATCAGCGCATATTCCACGCCCTGGCTGCCGATGACAAAAGGCGCCTCGGCGCGGTGGTCCCAGATCAGCCTGCCGCAACGCGCCATTCCGGCATCGTCCACCGCATCCAGCGTGACCAGCGATACCCCGGCCTCCCGTAGTCGGGCAAGCGCGTGTTCGGGATCGTCGGCAAGCGTGATGCAGCCGGTGGGGCGCGAGGTCTGCCGCGCCAGGTGGCGGGCCACATCGGCCTCATCCATCGGCGTCACCGGGTGGCGCGACATGACCGGGTGGCGGTCCAGTCGATGGACCTGTCCCATCGCCTCTGCAAACAAAGAGCCAAAGGCCTGATAGCGGCCCATCCTTGGTGCGGCGATCAGGACACTTGCCCAACTCTCCGTGCCAATCTCGGCCGCCGCACCGATCGAGCCGATACCCGGCGCGGAATCCAGTGTCGAGCACACCTTGTAATGCAGCAGCGGCGCGCCCGTTTCCCGCAGCAGCGTAAAGGCGCCCGGCAGTTCCTGCCGCATCCGTTCGGGCGACCATGTCCGCGCGGTCGTGGCGATGCCGACGGCACGGATACCGGACAACTCCGCCAATTGCGCAGCATCCGGGGGATCCAGAAACAGAAGCGAGGGCAGGCCCGCAAAGCTCAGCACCTCCATCACCGCGGCCGAGCCGGTGAAGTCGTCGCCCAGCCAGCCAAGCAACAGTCCCGGGGGCAAGGTCACAGCAGGATCTCCGGCCGCTTGAACGCCGTCAGTGCCGCGGCAAGTTCGGGCTGGGCGCGGGCCGCCTCGGTGATCTCGACGCCTTCGCGCGCCGCGTCCGCCGCCTGTCGCAGGGCGATCACGCCCGCGGCGGGACCCCCCGGATGGCTCATGATGCCGCCGCCCGCGCAAAAGATGAAATCGTCATTGCCCAGCACCCGGCGCGACGGGGCCATCTGCCAGACCGTTTGCCCCGAGGAGAAGACCGGCATCGCGCCATGTGCCGGGCCGCCCGTACAAACGGGTGCCTGAACTGCGCGCGCCGCCTCGGCCACCACTTCGTCGGGCTCGGTGAACTTGTTGGCGATGCCATTCACATGCAGGTGGTCCGCTCCGGCCAGCCGCCACAGTTTTTGCCAGACCGGAAAGGCAATGCCGATATGGGGAGAGCGCGAAAACAGCCCCCAACCTGCACGGTGCCCGTGGATGGGCAGGGCGCAGCGGTCCCGAAGCGCGCGCAGGCCCGACAGGCCCACGGGAATGACCGACACCATCGCGCAGGTCGCGCCGGCCTTCTCCAGCATCTCGGCATGGCGCCACATCGCTTCGATTTCGTCAGTGATATTGAAGGCATACATCACCTTCTTCCCGGTCCTGTCGGCGTGGTCGTTCAGGACACGCATGACCGCGTCGACCCGCTGGGCCAGCGGGCAATAGCGGCCATTGGCCTGCAACTCGTCATCTTTGATGAAGTCGATCCCGGCCCCCGCCAGCGTTCCGACTAGTGCCGCGGTTTCATCGGCGGACAGACCGACGCTGGGCTTGATGATGGTGCCGATCAGCGGTCCCTCCACCCCGGCCAGGCGATGCGTCCCCTCGGCCCCGAAGCGCGGCCCGGGATTGTCCAGCGCGAAACTTTCAGGCAACGTCAGACCGGTCAGACGCAGCGCAGAGATATCGGCCAGCTCGAACAGGTTGCCCGCGACGGTCGCCATCAGGTTCGGCAGGGACGGTCCGATATTCTCCTCGGGCCAGCTGATGGTGACGCGCCCGCGCTCATAGACCTCGCCACGACTGCGCGAGGGCAGGGCCGGCACCCCCGACGTGCCGGTGATCTCGACCGCTTCGATCCGCGCGCCGGACCGGTCGCGCAGCGCGTCGGTTTCCAGGGCCAGGCGGACAAAGGTGCCGGTCGATTGTTCGCCCGCCAGAACCTCGGCGGCATGGGCGATGCCACGCGGCGACTCGATTTCATAGACTGCCTCGAACCGCTGCATCCGCTTCCTCCGCTTGCTGGCCGCAAATCATCATATTCACACGTTATACCAGTTGACAAGACGGGGTGGCGCGGGAATGCTTGCCCCATGGGATGGAGAGACAGCCAATGAAGATCGCACTTATCGGCGCGGGCGGCAAAATGGGCGTCCGCCTGGGCCGCAACCTTGCGCGCAGTTCGCATGACATCAGCTATGTCGAGGTCAGCGAGGCGGGGCAGGCCCGCGTCCGCAGCGAATTGGGGGCAGAGGTCACACCGGTCGAACAGGCCCTGCAAGGGGCAGAGGTCGTGATCCTGGCCGTTCCCGACACCGCCATCGGCGCGGTTTCGGCAAAGATCGTTCCCATCCTTGCCGCCGGGACGATGGTCGTGATCCTTGACGCTGCCGCGCCCTATGCCGGGCATCTGCCATCGCGCGCGGATATCAGCTACTTCGTGACCCATCCCTGCCATCCGCCGATCTTCAACGACGAAACCACGGCCGAGGGGCGGAACGATCATTTCGGCGGCATCGCCGCGCGGCAATCCATCGTCAGCGCCCTGATGCAGGGGCCGGACACGGATTTCGCCAAGGGCGAGGAAGTTGCCCGGATCATCTGGGCGCCGATCCTGCGTTCGCATCGCCTGACGATGGAACAGATCGCGCTGCTGGAACCGGCTCTGTCGGAAACGCTGGCCGCGACCCTGCTTGCGGTGATGAAGCAGGGCATCGACGAAGTCGTGGCCCGCGGTGTTCCTGCCGAGGCGGCCCGCGATTTTCTGCTGGGTCACCTGAACATTCTGGGCGCAGTGACTTTCGGGCATGTGCAGGGCGTCTTTTCCGATGCCTGCAACAAGGCGATCGAAAACGGTTTGCCCCGGCTGATGCGTGACGACTGGAAGGGCATTTTCGAGCCCGAGGAACTGGCCGAAAGCATCCGCCGGATCACCTGAACGCTGGCATTCCGGGCACTTCCCGCCTAGGTTGGCGACCGAATTTGCAAGGACGACCCATGGCGCAACCCTCTTCCCCTCTGGCACCCAGTTCCGAAGACCGGATCGTGCGCCGGAAGCTGTCGGACCTTGTGCTGGAGCGGCTGACCGCCATGGTCCTCAGCGGAGAGTTGAAGCCCGGTGACACGGTGCCTTCGGAGCGCGACCTGATGGCGCGCTTCGGCGTCGGGCGTCCCGCCGTGCGCGAGGCGCTGCAGGCCATGCAGATGCGGGGCCTGATCACCATCGTTCATGGCGAGCGCAGCCGGGTCAATCCGCTGACGGCCGAGATCGCGCTGCACCAGGCCGACACCATGGCACAGGTGATCCTGTCGACCGCGCCCGAAGCGCTGGACCACCTTAAAGACGTGCGGCGACTGTTCGAGACGGGCATGGTCCGCATTGCCGCCGCCAAGGCCACGCCCGCCGAAATCGCCGAGCTTCGCGAGATGGTGCACAGCCAGCGCCGCGCCTTGGGTGACGCGCCCGCCTTCATCGCGTGCGACATCGCCTTTCATCGCCGGATCGCGGAAATCTCGGGCAATCCGATCCTGCGCGCGGTCAGCGAGGCGATGCTGAACTGGGTCTTCCGCTATCACAATGACCTGCTGCACTGGTCCGGGCGCGAGGATGTCACTCTGGGCGACCACCTGCGCATCATCGAGCGGATCGAAGCGCGGGATGCCGAAGGTGCGGTCGCGGCGATGCAGGCGCATTTGGACCGCTCGACTGGCGTGATCCAGCATTCCGCCTGAAGATTCCATTACAACCATTTAATAGAGATACATTTAACCTGACGCTTGACGCCGTGGGCCGGTTCTTCATCCCCCCGCCAAGGCATTTCGGGCTGCAAAATTCGCGACATCGCGCCTATACTCCGCCCCTGACCCGAACAGCGCCGACTTCCCGCTGCCAGCGAAAAAGGATGATGCGATGAACAAGAACACCATCTGCCTGTGGTTCGACAATGATGCCGAGGACGCCGCCCGCTTCTATTGCGAAACATTTCCCGACAGCGAGTTGCAGCGGGTATACCGCGCCCCAGGCGACTATCCTTCGGGCAAGGAAGGCGACGTGCTGCTGGTCGAATTCACCGTCGCCGGCATTCCGTGCGTGGGCCTGAATGGAGGCTCGGCGTTCCATCACAGCGAGGCGTTCTCGTTCCAGATTTCGACCGAGGATCAGGAGGAAACCGACCGCTACTGGAATGCCATCGTGGGGAATGGCGGGCAGGAAAGCGATTGCGGCTGGTGCAAGGACAAGTGGGGCCTGTCCTGGCAGATCACCCCGCGCGTCCTGATGGAGGCGATGGCGGCAGGGGGCGACGAAGCCCGGCGTGCCTTCGCGGCAATGATGGAGATGAAGAAGATCGACGTCGCCACCATCGAGGCCGCGCGGCGCGGCTGATCCCGCGACCCTGTCAGGTGCCCGGTCCACGCCAAAACATCAGGCTGACCCGAAAACCCGGATCGAGGTTTTGCAGAAGCAGGTCGCCATGGGCGGCCTCGACGATCTCTTTCGCCAGCGACAGCCCGACGCCAGTGCCACCGCTGTCAAGAAAGTGGCCACGTCGCGTCACCTCGTCCAGCTGCTCTGGCGGGACGCCGGGGCCGTCATCCTCGATCAGCAGGATTATCCGGCGGCCTTTCGCCTCGGCCCGGATCACGACGCGTTCGCGGGCATGGCGGAGGGCATTCTCTGCCACGCTGCCCAGGGCTTCGGTCAGGTCATAGGCATCGATCCGCACCAGCATTCCGGACGGAACCTGCGTGATGATCCCGATCTCGTCGCCGCGCGCCGTGCGCCGCAGGACGGCGGCGATCCGTTCCACCACCTGCGCCAGATCGGCTGACCCTTCGGCCCCGATCCGGGCACGGCCAAGTTCGCGATCGACGCTGCCCCGGATCTGCTCGGCGATCTCGTCGATGGCATCGGCCGCCTCGTTCTGGCCGGACTGGCGCAAGCGGCTTGTCTCTCCATGCAGGGCCTGAAGCGGAGTTTTCAGCGTATGGGCAAGATCCGCCGCGCGATGCCGCGCGCGTTCGATCCGGCGGTCGCGGTCGTCCAGAAGCTCGTCTATGGCCGAGGCCAACGGGCGCACCTCGGTTGGCAGATCCTGTCCCAGGCGCGCCAACCGCCCGCTTTGCAGCGCCTCGACCTTGCGGTGGACATCGGCAAACAGCCGCAATCCGATCGCCACCTGCACGATCGAGGCCAGGATCAGCAGCACCCCCAGAATGACAAGGGCAGGGACCAGGTCACGGTCGAAAAGCTGCTGCGCCTCGTCCATCAGGGCGGTGCTGACGGCAACCGCGATGCGCACCGGATGCCCATCCGCGCCAACCCGGATGCTGCGGTCCAGGATCAGCAGGCGCTGACCGTCCGGTCCATCACCCCCGTAAAGCTCGGCCCGGCCGCGACCGGGCATCGCGGCAGTCAGCGGCAATACCGTGTCCCACAAGGATTGTGAACGATGGGTGCGGCCATCAACCTCGATCTGCCAGTAAAGACCGGAATAGGGCTGAAGATAGCGGCGGTCCCCACCGATGTCGTCAGGCGGCGCGGCGGGGGGCTGGTCGCCCTCGAACCCCGCGACCAGCGCCATGCTTTTGGCCTCCAGCTCCTGCGAGGTCAGGCGCGTGACCTGCCGGTGGAACATCACGCTGAGCGCAAGATCGGACAACAGCAGCGCCAGCACCACGGCAAGGATCGCGCCTATGCTCAGCCGCCAGCGGATCGATCCGCGCGTCAGCTTCACGGGGACTGTTCCAGAAAATAGCCAAAGCCCCGGCGCGTTCCGATCACGGCCGGGCCGGTCTTGCGGCGCAGGCGGGCGATGATTGCCTCGATCGCATTCACGTCGCGGGACTCGTCATCTCCGTAAACCTGCTCAAGCAGTTCGCCCGGAGAAACGACGCGGTCGGCATTCATGACAAGGCAGGAAAGCAGCCGGAACTCCAGCGCCGTCAGGTTCAGCGCGTGGCCATCGACCGAGGCGGTCTGCCGATTGGTATCCAGCGCAAGCCGCCCGATCTGCTGGACCGGATTCACCCGTCCCGAGGAGCGTCGGACCAGCGCCCGGGCCCGGGCCACCAATTCTTCCATGCGGAAGGGCTTGGGCAGGTAGTCGTCCGCCCCCGCGTCGATCCCTTCGACCCTTTCATTCCAGCTGCCCCGCGCGGTCAGGACCAGCACGGGGGTTTCGACCCCCTCGGCCCGCCAGCGCTTCAGGACCGTCAACCCGTCGATGCGCGGCAAGCCAAGGTCAAGGACGACAAGGGCATAATCCTCGGTCCCGCCAAGAAACCAGGCCTCGTCGCCATCAGCCGCGCGTTCGGCCCGAAAGCCCGCGCGCTCCAGTGCCTGGGTGATGTCCGCGGCGATGCGGGGGTCGTCCTCGACGATCAGGCAGCGCATAGTTCAGTCATCATCCTCATCCTCTACCTCAAGGATCTTGCCGGTTGCGGCTTCGATTTCCACCTCGAAGAGCCGTCCTTCGGGGCTTAGGAGATCGAATTCATAGGTCAGGATGCCTTCTTCAAGCTCAAGCTGGATCTCGACGATCTCGCCATCGAAATTCGCGCGCAGGATGCCAAGGATCTTGTCCAGCGACAGGATCTCTCCCCGCAGGACGGCGCTGCGGGCAAAGCCTGCATCCAGCCCGTCCTCGGGTTCAAGCTGGGGCAGGGGCTGCGCCTGCGGGGCGGCCGCAGGGGCCAGCCCGACAAGGCCAAGGGTGACAAGGATCGCAAGGGCGCGTGTGTTCATCGCGCGACTCTAGCCGATTCTTCCTGACAGCGGGCTGACAAGGGGCAGCCGGAAGCCGCAACCAAAAGAAGATAACGATATATGAATCAATATTTTACAACAATTATTTCAATGAATTTTTCTTGGATGCACCTCCCGCGCTGGTTGCCGCAGCGCCGCCGGACAGGAAGGGCCGGTCAGGCCCCATCCTCTTTTTCCCAAAAGGCGGTCCCGCCCAGCTTCTTCATCGACTCGAGCACGGTTTCGCGCGGGATCACCCCGCAACGGGCGGCCCAACCCTCGTAAAGCCCAAGCATCGTCGTGACGCGGTCAGGATGGGCGACGGCAAGGTCGTGCATCTCGGTCCGGTCGCTTTCCATGTCGTAAAGCTCCCACGGGTCGGGATATTTGCGAACCAGCTTCCACTTGCCGGTGCGCACGGCGGCATTGCCCTCATGTTCCCAGAATAGCGGCGCCTCTCGTGGTTGATCGGCCGCAAAGCTCGGGACAAGGCTTGTCCCCTCCAGCGGCAGGATTTCGTGCCCGGCATGGGCCTGGGGATAGGTCGCGCCGCTGACCTCGACCACGGTGGCCATCAGGTCGGGCAATTGCCCTGGCGTATGACGCAACTCACCCCGCGCCGCGATCGCCTTCGGCCAATGCGCGATCAGAGGGGTCGAGATGCCGCCTTCGTGGATCCAGTGCTTGTAGAGACGGAAGGGCGTGTTCGACAGGTTGGCCCAGGCGACGCCATAGCTTTGATAGGTGTCCTCGGCCCCCGGCATGATCGAGGGGTCGTTGCCCAGCCGGACAGGGCGGCCGTCCCGCGTGGTTCCGCGCGCGATCATCAGGTCATCGACCAGAGATCTCAGATCGACGCCCTCGGGGATGTCCTCGGCGCAGGCGCCGTTGTCGGACAGGAACAGAACCAGTGTATTGTCGAGCCGCCCGGTTTCCTCAAGCGCGGCGAGGATCTTGCCGATGCCCTGGTCCATCCGGTCGATCTGGGCAGCATAGACCTCCATGCAGCGCAACAGCCATGCTTTCTCATCGGCATTCTCGAATGGCGGCTGGGTCGGATCGCGGTCGGTCAGCTGCCAGTTCGGATGGATGATCCCGGCACGGACCATGCGCTGCAGACGCTCCTCGCGCAGTTTGTCCCATCCCGCGTCGAAACGGCCGCGATATTTCTCGATGTCCTCGGGATGGGCATGAAGCGGCCAATGCGGGGCGGTATAGGCAACATACTGGAACAGCGGCGTATCCGGCGATCCGGCATGATGTTCGCGGATGAAGGTCGCCGCCTGATCGCTGATCGCGTCTGTATAGAAGAAGTCGGGGTTACCGGCGGCCTCATGGTCGATGTTCGTATTGCCGCGGGTCAGCGTATTCGGGTGATAGAAGCTGCCGGCGCCGATGATCGTGCCATAGAATTCGTCGAAGCCGCGTTGCAGCGGCCAGGAATCCGTTGGCTCGGTCAGATCTTGGGCGACATGCCACTTGCCCGACAGGCAGGTGTGATAGCCCGCGCCCTTCAGCACCTCGGCCATGGTGACGCAGTTGCGGTTCAGATCACCGGCATAGCCTTCGGGGCCTGTGTCATAGGTCAGGATGCCGATCCCGGTCTGGTGCGGTTGCAGCCCCGTCAGCAGCGACGCGCGCGAGGGCGAGCAGCGCGCCGTGTTGTAGAATTGCGAATAGCGCAACCCGCCCGAAGCAAGGCGGTCCAGATTGGGCGTCTCGATCTCGCCGCCATAGCAGCCGATATCGGAATACCCCATGTCGTCGTTCAGGATGATGATGATGTCCGGTTTCTTCTCGGCCATGTTGGGGTCTCCTGGTCCTATTCCGCCCGGCGACGGGCAAGGGTGATGGAAAAGCGGTATCGGTCTGGGACATAAACGGCGCGCAGCAGTTCCAGCGGGCGCTCCTCCATGTCGGTGGTCAGGCGCTCGACGCTGATCAGGGGCGAGCCCGGGGGGACATGCAGATGCCGGGAATGCTCCGCATCGGCCAGCGTCGCGCTGAGGGACTGCTTCGCCTCCTTGACGACGAAGCCCAGATCATCTTCGAAAATGCGATAGACGGCGGCCATGCGCAGGTCGCGTCCCGCCAGATCGACGCCGATATCCGGCGGATAGAAGGCGTGCTCGACTGCGACGGGCAGGCCATTGGCCAGCCGCACGCGCCGCAACTCGAACAGCGCACGCTCATGCAGCGCGGCCCCGACCGATGCCGGAAAGTCCTTGGTCATCCCCTGCGCAAGAATTTCGCCGCCCGGATCGAAGCCCGCTTCGCGCCCCGCCTCGACAAAGCCGGTCAGGGTGCCGCCCCAGTTCTCGACCCCGGGTGAGCGCAGAAAGGTTCCGCGCCCGCGGGTGCGCGAAAACAGCCCCTCGTCCACCAGCGCGCGCAGGGCATTGCGGACGGTGATCCGGCTGACGCCAAAGATCTCGCCCAGCTCGCTTTCGGTCCTGAGCCGTCCCTGGTCGTCAACCAGCACCCCATCCAGCGCTTTTTGCCGGATCAGGCGACGGACCTGCACATGCAGGGGCACACCGCTTTGCGGGTCGATGGTTTCCTTGATCTCCTGCAGGATGCGCGCGTCGGTCATGGCGCGTCCTGTCCCAGCCGTCGCCCGGTCACGGCATCGAACAGGTGGATGTCGCGGCTGGCAAAGGACATATGCAGGCGCTGACCTTCGGCGTGCAGCGTCGGATCTCCGATGCGGGCGCGGGCGGTGCCACCGTCGAAGGTCAGGTCGAGGATACCGCTGTCGCCCAGATTCTCGACCAGATCGACCGTGCAGGGGATCCCGCTGTCGCCCACGACGACGGCCGAGGGTCGGACACCCACGACGACGCCTCCGGCGCCGACCGGGGCCGTTACGGGCAGGGGGTGCCCGGCGAGGCAGGGCACGCCGTACCTGATCTCGGCCTGCAACAGATTCATCGGGGGCGAGCCGATGAACGCGGCGACATCCAGCGAGTTCGGTCGGGCAAAGACCTCGGCCGGGCTGCCGATCTGGACGATCTCGCCCTCCATGAAAACCGCCATGCGATCGGCGAGGGTCAGCGCCTCTTCCTGATCGTGGGTGACATAGACGGTCGTGACGCCCAGATTGCGCTGCAGCTTCTTCAGCTCGGCGCGGGTTTCCAGCCGAAGCTTGGCGTCAAGGTTCGACAGCGGCTCGTCCAGCAGGAACAGGCCCGCCTTGCGGACGATCGCGCGGGCAAGCGCGCAGCGTTGCTGCTGCCCCCCCGAAAGCTGGCCGGGCTTGCGGTCCAGAAGATGGTCGATGCGGACCTTGCGCGCGGCCTCGGCAACCTCTGCGCCAATCTGGTCCTTGGGCATCTTCGCCATTTCCAGCGGAAAGGCGATGTTCTGGGCGACGGTCATGTGCGGGTAAAGCGCATAGCTTTGA
The DNA here is from genome assembly GCF_049446195.1 of Paracoccus sp. KR1-242. Classification (NCBI taxonomy): domain Bacteria; kingdom Pseudomonadati; phylum Pseudomonadota; class Alphaproteobacteria; order Rhodobacterales; family Paracoccaceae; genus Paracoccus; species Paracoccus sp. KR1-242. The sequence continues at coordinate 159,357 of NZ_JBMSED010000005.1, read as the reverse complement.
AAGACCATCGCCACGTCACGGTCCTGCGCATCAAGCGCCGTGACATCGCGCCCGTCGAAAAAGATCTGCCCCTCGGTCGGCTTGTCCAGCCCCGCCATCAACCGCAGCGTCGTGCTTTTGCCCGAGCCCGAGGGACCCAGCAGCGCGAAGAACTCCCCGGGGCGGATGTCGAAATCGATCCCCTTCAGCGCAATGAAATCGCCATGCTTCCTGACCACGCGCTGAAAGCGCACCGAACCCTTGCCGCTCATCGACGACCACCTCCCTTGACTGCGCCGACGGTCAGACCCTTGACGATCTGGGATTGGGCGGCGACGCCAAGGATCACCACCGGTAGCATGGCGATGACCGAGACGGCCGCCAGTTGCGCCCAAAGCGTCTGTTCGACAGAGACGAAATTGAACATTGCGATCGTCACCGGGCGAACCGTGTTGCCGCTGAGGACGACCGCGAACAGGAACTCGTTCCAGGCATTCAGGAACACGAAGACCACTGTGACGGCGATGCCGCCCTTGGCCTGCGGAATGATGATCCGCCACAGCGTCACCAGCCGCGATGCGCCATCGACCGCGGCGGCTTCCTCCATCTCCAGCGGGATATCCTCGAAATAGGACACCATCAGCCAGATCGCGAAGGGCAGCGAGAAGGACAGATAGATCAGGATGATCCCCTGATAGCTGTCGATCCAGCCGATCCCGCGCAGGACAATGAAATAGGGGATGATGATCCCGACCGGCGGCAGCATCTGCGTGGCAAGGATATAGAAGCCCGAGAAGCGCTTGCCCGGCAGGCGCAGCCGCGCCAGCGCATAGGCCGCGGGAACGGCAAGGATCATGGTGATGACCGTCGTCCCGACCGAGATGACGACGCTGCTCCACAGGTTTGGCAGGATCGATTGCGACCCCCACAGCACCTCGCGATAGGCCTTCAGCGTCGGTTCGAAGATCAGCTTCGGCGGATAGGCCAGCACGTCGGTTTCGGATTTGAAGGAATTCAGCACGCTCCAGAAGATTGGAAAGGCCCATGCCAGAAGGAAGATCAGTGTGATGGCAGCCAGCGCCACGGTGCGAAGTCTGCGCATGGTCATTTCCCCCGTCGGAGCAGGAACAGCAGCCCCGAAATCGCGATCGTCAGCAGCAGCAGCGCGACCGCCAGCGCCGCGCCATAGCCCAGCGAAAGCTCGGTAAAGGACTTGCGATAGGCGTAGAGGTTCAGGATCTCGGTCGCGGTGCCGGGCCCGCCACCGGTGACGGTGAAGATCGCGGCAAAGGCCGTCAGCGCGACCATGGTGCGCATGATGATGACCATGATGATGGCCGGACGGATCAGCGGCAGCGTGATGCGCGTGAACCGTTGCCAACCGCTGGCGCGATCGATGCGCGCGGCCTCGTATAGATCGTCGGGCAGGGCGGCAAGGCTTGCCAGAAGCACCATGAAGGCAAAGGGCGTCCATTGCCAGGTATGGATGACGATGACCGAGATCATGGCGAGGGTCGGGTCGCCCAGCCAGTTGTGGCTGCCAAGACCCGCGGTGATCCCAAGATAGTCGATGACGCCGAATTCGGGCGTCAGCATGAAGCTGCGCCAGACCATGCCGACCACGGCGGGCGACAGCACCACCGGAAGGATGGCGATGATGCGGAAAAGGGACTGCCCCCGCTTCATCTCCAGCACGGCAAGTGCAAGGCCAAGCCCGACCACCACCTGCAGCAGGACCGTCGAAACCGTATAGACGAGGCTTGCCCCCAGCGATTGCCAGAAGCGCGGATCGGACAGCAGCTGCATGTAATTCGCGGACCCGGTGAAGCCGTTCATGAACGGCATCCCCAGGTCCAGCCGCTGCATGCTGACCCAGACGAGATAGAACAAGGGGAACGTCGTCGTCGCGATCAGCGCCATGAAGGCCGGGCCAAGCAGCGCCGCGGCAAAGCGGTGTTCGCGGCGCCGAGATTCGCGACCGTAATCCCTGCGCGACGGGGGATCGTCCCCGCCCCAGCCCCGCGCGGGCACCGCTTCGCCGTCCCCGGTCATTGCATCATCTTCGTGACCTGTGCCTGCGCCGCGTCAAGCGCGGCCTTGGGCGTCGCCTGACTCGCCAGAGCCGAGGCAATCGCCGTCGCGACCGCATCACCGATGCCCGGCCATTGCGGAACGCGGGGCCGCCAGTCGACATCGGTATCCTCTTTCAGTGCAGTCAGCGTGGCCTCGACAAAATTGTCGCCAAAGCCGGACACGGTCTGGACGTATTCGGGCTGCTCCCACAGCGAAAGGCGGTTTACCCCTGAACGCTTGGTCGGACCGCTGAACAAATAGGAGGTGCGGGCCTGCGTCTCGGGGCTGGCGGCCCATTGGATGAAGAGCCATGTCGCCTTCTTGGCCTTGTCCGAGAGCTTTGCGTTGATCGGAAATCCCCAGTTCCAGATCGAGCTGACGCGTTTGCCCGACGGTCCCTTGGGCCAGCGCGCATAGGCGATCTTGCCGATGACCTGCGACTTGTCCGGCGTGTTGATGACCGAAGCCGAGGAATGGGCGTCGATATAGCTTGCGACCGTGCCCTGCGAAAACGCGTCGGCGATGTCGGGCCAGTTCCAGCCCTGTGCGGCCGCGGGGGCGTAGTCCTTCATGGTCTGGACATACCAGCCGAGCGCGGCCTCGGCCTCGGGGCCGTTCACGGTCAGGTTTCCACCCGGCAACCAGTCGCCGCCGAAAGCCCGGAAAAGCGAGGAGTAGATATAGACGTTCTGTCCTGCGCCCGCGAGGCCGCGCAGCGCTGTGCCCCAGATCCGGTTGTCTGGGTCATGCACCGCCTTGGCATTCGCCACAAACCCGTCAAGATCCTCGGCCGGCGCCAGTCCCTTGGCCTCGTAAAGATCCTTGCGCAGGACCTGCAACGTGACCTCTCCGTCATAGGGGATGCCGTAAAGCTTGCCGTCGATCGTGTTGGCGGCGGTCCAGGCGGGAACGATGTCGTCGGGGCGAAACCAGTCCTTGTCCGTCAGCGACGCGTCGTTCAGATAATCGTCCAGCGGGTCGACCCAGCCATTCGCCTGATAAAGCGCATAATACATCGGGTCGGCGGCATGGGTCGCGTAAGTCCCCGTGCCCGAGGTCAGGTCCAGCACAGCTTTTTGCCGGATTTGCGCCGGGGGTACCTTCTCGAAGCGAAGCTTGACGCCCGTCAGTTCCTCGAACTGTGGAGCGAGGGTAATCAGGTTCTCGAAATAGGCGGCGGGAATAACGGCGACGGTGATCGTCTCACCCTCTGCCTGCCGCCAGTCTATTTTGGCCTGTTGATAGGGCCCCAGTTCGGCCCCCTGCGCCATCGCGCGCCGGGCAAGGCCGGGCATCGCCAAAAGCGCGGTCGAACCGGCCATGCCACGCAGAACGCTGCGCCGGTTGAAGAAACGACTGTCCATCCGAGCCTCCCCTCTCGTCACTGAACCGACCGATGGCACCACGATTCGGCCATTCGGTCAACTTTGTTATAACTTTTCGAAGACATGCCCGTTTTCTCGCTGAATGATGACCGATCCCGGCACGGTCGATTGCCACCGTTCTAGCAAAAGCACATAAATATCAGCAATTTCGTTCTTGATATGCGAGATGGCAAAATCTTCTCCCTGTCAGGGGATAAGTAATGACTTTCTTCTCAGCGAGCTGCCCGAGGCCCGAAATCGGCGGGATGATGCAGTCAACATATCTCGGACAAACTTTAAATTTGACACGCGTAAACTTCGAAAGTAACGTCCGCTCCAACCGCTGTGGTGAGGAGCTTCGGCGGACAACCGGACTTGCCGGTCGGTGTCTCCTCGAAAATGCGAAATCCTGGGAGGATTCCATGACATTCAAGAAAGCGCTTTCGGCGTTGCTGACCACTGTTGCCCTGACCGCCGGCAGCGCCGCCTTTGCTGACGGAATCGGTGCGTCGCTTCTGACCCAACAGCATCCGTTCTATATCGAGCTGGCCGATGCGATGAAGGCCGAAGCCGAGGCGAAAGGCGTCCCGCTGGAAATCAGCATCGCCAACCAGGACCTGAACAAGCAGCTGGCCGATGTCGAGGACTTCATCGTCAAGGGCGTCGATGTCATCGTCATCTCCCCAGTCGACAGCCAGGGCGTCATGGCCGCCATCGCGCGCGCCGAGGCCGCAGGGATCAAGGTCATCACCGTCGACGTGCCCGCGGCGAATGCCAAGGTCGTCTCGCATATCGGGACCGATAACTATACCGGCGGCGTCAAGGCTGGCGAGCTGATGGCGAAGGAGCTGAACGGCAAGGGCAAGGTCGCGATCATCGACTATCCCACCGTGCAATCCGTGGTCGCCCGGATCGAGGGCTTCAAGAAGGCGCTGGAAGCCTTCCCCGAAATCGAAGTCGTCGCGCAGCAGACCGGCATCACCCGCGCCGAGGCGCTGGCCGTGGCGCAAAACATGCTGCAGGCCAATCCCGATATCGCCGGCATCTTCGGCTTCGGCGATGACGCGGCGCTGGCCGCCGCCGTCGCGGTGAAATCGGCCGGGCTGGAAGGTCAGGTGAAGGTCATCGGCTTCGACGGGATGGAAGAGGCCCGCAACGCCGTCGACTCGAACCCGGTCATGGTCGGCGTGATCCAGCAGTTCCCCGACGAGATGGGCAAGACCGCCGTGGACACTGCCGCCAAGGTCATCGCGGGCGAGGACGTCCCGGCCGAGCAGCCCATCGTTCCGGGTGTCTATACCAAGAAGTAAACGGGAAACCGGACGGGACCGCTTTCGCGTGAAGCGGTCCCCGACACCGCCAGAGGAGTTCCCGAAATGACGCAGACGAGCAAGCCAGTGCTGTCCCTGCGCGATATCAGGAAGAATTTCGGCCCGGTCGAGGCGCTGAAATCCATGCGGCTCGATGTCCGCCCCGGACGCGTGCACACCATTCTTGGGGAAAACGGCGCGGGCAAGTCCACGCTGATGAAAATCCTGGTCGGCGTTCACCAACCCTCGGGCGGCGAAATGACGCTGGACGGCCGCCCCTATGCCCCGCAAAGCCCACGCGACGCGGCAGCGCAGGGGCTTGCGATCGTGTTCCAGGAACTCAGCCTCTGCAACAACCTGACCGTCGCCGAAAACATCCTGGCGACGCACGAACCGGCGCGCTTCGGCTTCATCAACGACCGCAAGCTGCGCGCCGAGGCGCGGGCGCTGATCCGCGAGCTTGGCCTGCCGGTCGATGCCGGCGCCCGGGTCGGCCAGCTATCCATCGCACAGCGCCAGCTTGTCGAAATCGCCAAGGGGCTCAGCAATCCCGCGAAGGTGCTGATCCTGGACGAGCCGACCTCGTCCCTGTCGGATTCCGAGGCCGAGATCCTTTTCCGCATCATCGAGCGGCTAAAGGCACGGGGCACGGCGATCATCTATATCTCGCACCGCATGGAAGAGATCATGCGCCTGTCGGACGACATCACGGTCGTCCGCGACGGCACCTACATCGCGACGCATGAACGCGACGAGACTTCGATCCAGGAGTTGATCGCCCTGATGGTCGGTCGCCGGATGGACGAGATCTATCCCCCCCGGCTTGCCCCAGCGCCAACTCCTGATGTCCGGCCAACGCTGGAGGTTCGCGGGCTGTCCTGTCCGGGACGTTTCCGTGATGTCGATTTCCAGGTCCGCCCCGGCGAGATCCTGGGCTTCTTCGGCCTGATCGGGTCGGGACGGTCTGACGTGATGAACGCGCTGTTCGGGATGCGCCAGACCAGCGGCGAAATCAGCGTCGGTGGTAAGGCCCTGCACCTGCGCAAACCTTCGGACGCGATCGCGGCAGGCATCGGATTCGTGACCGAGAACCGGAAGGAAGAGGGGCTGGCACTTGGTGCTCCGGTGCGCTCGAACATCTCGATGGCGGCACTTGGGAATTTCTCCGGCGCCTCGGGCTTTCTGCAATTCGGGGCCGAACGCCGCGCCGCCCACTCTGAGGTGCAGCGGCTCGGCATCCGCACCAATTCACTGGAAACCATCGCGGGTACACTGTCAGGCGGCAACCAGCAAAAGATCGTGCTGGCGAAATGGCTGCTGACGCGACCGCGCGTCCTGATCCTTGACGAACCGACGCGTGGCGTCGATGTCGGCGCGAAATTCGAGATCTATCGCATCATCCGCGAACTGGCTGCCGGGGGGACCGCGATCCTGCTCGTCTCCTCGGAACTGCCCGAAGTGCTCGGGCTGGCCGATCGTCTTGCCATCATGTCCGAAGGACGCATCACGGCGACCGTCGCAAGACGCGACCTGACGCCGGAAATCGTCATGGCCCATGCAACGGGAACGCATCAATGACCCAGACCACCGACACCGGTTCCAGCAGCAGTCGCGAGCAGTTGCGCGCGACCTTGCACCAATACGGCGGGATCCTTGTCTCGCTGGTGCTGCTTTGCGTCGTCTTCAGCCTGATGAACGAACGGTTCATGACGGTCGCGAACCTGACCAACATCCTGCAGCAGGTGGCAGTCGTCGCCATCGCCGCCTTCGGCATGACCTGGGTGATCCTGCTTGGGGAAATCGATCTGTCGATCGGCTCGATCATCGCGGTCGCGGGCATGGCAGGCGCGCAGGCGCTTGGCTTTGGCTGGGGCTTTGCCCCAGCGCTGGCCTTCACGCTACTCGCCGGCGCGGTGATGGGGCTCATCAACGGGGTGCTGACGGCCAAGCTGATGCTGCCCTCATTCATCGTCACCGTGGCGACGATGGGCATCTATCGCGGCTTCGTCAGCCTGCCGACCAATGGCGCGCCCGCAATGATCATGGACCCGGCCTGGATCGCCATCGGTGCCAACAGCTGGCTTGGTCTGCCGATCATCATCTGGATCGTCGTCGCATTGTTCCTGTTCAACCACATCCTGCTGTCGCGCACGACCTTTGGCCGGCGCACCTATCTGACCGGTGGCAATCGCGAAGCGGCGCTCTATTCCGGCATCAAGGTTGACCGCCTGAAGATCGCAATCTTCACCCTGTCGGGCGTGATGGCGGCTGTTTCCGGGGTTCTTCTCTCCTCGCGCCTCTATTCGGCCCAGACTAATGCGGGCATGAGCTATGAACTCGACGCGATCGCGGCGGCGGTTCTGGGCGGGACCAGCCTTGCGGGCGGCGTCGGCACCATGGTCGGCACGCTGATCGGCGCGCTGATCATCGGGGTCATGAACAATGGCATGAACATGCTGTCGGTGCCTTATTTTTACCAACTGATCGTCAAGGGGCTGGTGATCCTGATCGCCGTCTGGCTGGACGTTCGGGCCAAGCAAAGGCGGACCTGAGAATGCAGAAAGTCCTGACGATCGGCGAAGTGCTGGTCGAGATCGTGGCGACCACCAAGGGCGACGGTTTTCTGGCGGCACAGCCGCTTGTCGGTCCGTTCCCCTCGGGTGCGCCTGCGATCTTCATCGATCAGGTGGGCAAGCTGTGCACGCCCTGCGCCATCGTCTCGCGCGTGGGGGACGATGATTTCGGCCGCGTGAACATCGAACGGCTGCGCGCGGACGGGGTCGACGTATCGGGCATCGAGATCGCCGAGGGCGAGACCACCGGCAGCGCCTTTGTCCGCTATCGTGAAGATGGCAGCCGCGCCTTTCTTTACAACATCCGCCACAGCGCCTGCGGCAAGATCCGGCCCAACCCCGTTTCCGAGGCGTTGGTGGACAGTTGCGACCACCTGCATGTCATGGGCTCGGCCTTTTCGGCGCCGGAGCTTGGCGCGATGGTCATGGACGCGGCGCAGCGCATCAAGACGCGTGGCGGCACCATTTCCTTCGATCCGAACCTGCGACCGGAGCTGATGCGAGACCCGGCGATGCGCGCGCCGCTGGATGCCATCCTTGCCATGACCGACCTGTTCCTGCCCTCGGGCGAGGAACTGTTCCTGTTCGAGCCCGACAGGGACGAAGCGGGTGCCGTTGAGGCTCTGCTGGCGCGGGGCATTCGAACCGTCGTCCTGAAACGTGGGGCCAAGGGGGCAAGCCTGTTCCAGCAGGGGCTGCGGGCGGATGCGCAACCGATCCCGGTCGAGGAACTGGACCCGACCGGCGCGGGCGATGCCTTCGGCGGTGCTTTCCTCAGCTTCTGGCTGCGGGGCACCGATCCGGCCGAGGCGCTGCGGCTGGCCAACGCCGCGGGCGCGCGCGCTGTGACCCGGCTTGGCCCGATGGAGGGCACCTCGACCCGCATTGAACTGGACGCAATCCTGCAAGGGCAGAAAGGCTAGAACCATGACCAAGAACCCGCTGCAATCCATCGCCGAATGGCGTGGCCGTCCCGGACCTTCGGGCATCCCGTCGATCTGCACCGCGCATCCCGTCGTGATCGAGGCCGCGATGAATTGCATCGCTCCGACACCGCTGTCCCTGCTGATCGAGGCGACCTGCAACCAGGTCAATCAGGACGGCGGCTATACCGGCATGACGCCCGCCGATTTCCGCCGCTTTGTCGAAGGGATCGCCGCCCGCACCGGCTTTCCGCTGGAACGCCTGATCCTGGGCGGCGACCACCTTGGCCCCAATCCGTGGAAAAACCTGCCCGCCGACCAGGCGATGGAAAAGGCCGAAACGATGATCCGCGACTATGCCGCGGCGGGCTTCACCAAGCTGCATCTGGATTGCTCGATGGGTTGCGCGGGCGAGCCTGTGGCGCTGGACGACGCGGAAACCGCAAGCCGCGCCGCGCGGCTGGCCGCCGCCGCGGAAGCAGCCCGACCGGCAGACGGGGTGGCCCCGGTCTATATCATCGGGACCGAGGTTCCGATCCCGGGCGGCGCGATGGAAGAGATCGAGGGGCTGGAGGTCACGCACTCAGACGCGGCCCAGACCACGTTCGAGGTTCATCGCCGCGCCTTTGCCGATGCCGGGATAAGCGACGCCTTTGCCCGCGTCATCGGGCTTGTCGTGCAGCCGGGCGTCGAGTTCGGGAACCACAACGTCATCGACTATGACCCGGTCGCCGCCGCAGAACTCAGCGCGACGCTGGACAAGCTGCCGGGGCTGGTGTTCGAGGCGCATTCGACCGACTACCAGACCCGCGAAGCCCTGACCGCGCTGGTCCGCGACGGATTTGCGATCCTGAAGGTCGGGCCCGGCCTGACCTTCGTGCTGCGCGAGGCGCTTTACGGACTGGACGCCATCGTCGAGGAACTGTTCCCCGGAAAGCGCAGCCAGACCCTGCGCCAGTCGATGGAGGCAGTGATGCTGGACGCGCCCGCGAACTGGGACCGCTATTACCACGGCACGGACGCGGAACGCGCGCTGCAGCGCCATTTCTCGTATAGCGACCGTATCCGTTACTACTGGCCGCAGCCTGGTGCCGAAAAGGCCGTGACAGAGCTTTTCGACCTGCTGGGCGAGAGCGAGCTGCCCGAAACGCTGATCGGGCAATATCTGGGCGGGCTTTACCCGGATGTCCGCGCAGGCAAGCTGGCGCCAAGGGCCGGGGCACTGGCGCTGGCAGCGGTCGACCGGCTGGCGCAGGACTACGTGGCAGCCTGCCTTGACTAGGGCACCACGCCCCTGAACTTATGCGGTCGGCCAATCTCTTTGGCCGCCCGCCCGAATGATGCAGGAAAGATGCGCTTCCGGGCTGGCCCCGAGGCGGGAGGTGGGGATGGACGTGCAAAAGATCAGGACCATGGAAGAATTCTCCGTGGTCACGGGAATATCCCGCCCGACGATCTCGAAATACTTCAACGATCCGTCCAGCGTCCGGCATTCGACCCGTGAGCGGATCGAGGCCGCCATTATCCGCTATGGCTATCGCCCGAACCTGTTCGCGATCAACCAGAACAGGAAGTTCACCAAGAATATCGGCATCATCGTTCCCCATATCGTCGACCCGTTCTATGCCGAGATCGTGCGCCATATCGAATTGCGTTGCGCCGAGGCCGGGTATTGGGCCATTGTCCTTGGCTCGCACGGCGACCCGGAGCGCGAGGCGAACGCGATCGAGATGCTCTATTCGCTGCGAATCGCAGGCGCGATCATCGCACCACTGGGCGACAGCTCTGCCCCCGACCGCATCCGGCAGCTGGCCAGCGACATTCCCACGGTGATCTTCGACAACCACATGAATGGCGAGGAGATCTTTGTCGGGACCGACAACTTCCAGTCGATGGGGTTGATGGTGGATTACCTGTGCCGCAGTGGCGAGCCACCCTGCTTCCTGGACATGCCGGCAGTGAATACCAACGCGCGCGAGCGGCGCGAAGCCTATGTCCGCGCGATGGAAGGGCAGGGGCTGGACCCATTCGTAATCCCGGTCGAGACGACGGAATGGCATTTCGAGGAACTGGGCTATCGCACCGGGCTGAAATTGCTGCCCTCGCGCGATCTGCCGTGGAACACGGTTCTTTGCGCCAATGACCGACTGGCGATCGGCCTGATCGCCGCCGCCTTCGAACGCGGAACCGTCGTCGGGCGCGGTTCGCCTTCGGCGCTGCGGGTGGCGGGACACGACGATCATCCGATGGCCCGTTTCACCGCGCCGGGGTTGACGACGGTCGCCCAGGACTATGTCTCGATCGCGGAAAACAGCGTGACGACGTTGTTCGACATGATCGAGGAAGGCAGGCGTCCTGCCGACCCGGTGAAGCGGGTCGAGGGCCGGTTGATCCTGCGCGCCTCGGCCTGACCCCGTTCCGGACGGGCCGCAGGCGCCCCTATCGCCGCGTCTGAAATTCGGGGTCGCTGGCCCGCAGAATGCACGCAAGTCGAGATTAAGCCTTGCCAAGCCGAATGAGGCTTGCCACCATACCGTTGATTGGAAGGAATTATTTTCAGCGGCTGCCGAGGGGATGCTCATGGCCGGTTCCGAAATCCACGACAAGACGGACATTTCTGGCAAGCTTTCGCTACCGATCCTGACGGCCATGGTCGTCGGATCGATGGTGGGGTCGGGGATCTTTTCGCTTCCCCGCACCTTCGGCCTTGCGACCGGGCCATTCGGAGCAATCATCGCCTGGATCATCGCGGGCGGCGGCATGTACATGCTGGCCCGCGTGTTCCAGTTCCTTGCACAGCGCAAGCCCGAGCTTGATGCCGGTGTCTATGCCTATGCGAAGGCGGGCTTCGGGGATTATCCGGGCTTTCTGTCCGCGCTTGGCTACTGGATCGGTTCCTGCATCGGCAACGTATCCTACTGGGTGCTGATCAAATCGACGCTGGGCGCGTTCTTCCCGGTCTTCGGGGACGGCAATACGGTGGTCGCGATCCTGGTTGCCTCGGTCGGGATATGGCTTTTCCATTTCATGATCCTGCGGGGCATCCAGCAGGCGGCCTTCATCAACACGGTCGTGACCATCGCGAAGATCGTGCCGATCCTGGTCTTCATCTTGATCATGTTCATCGCCTTCCGCGCGGACATGTTCAGCGCGAATTTCTGGGGCGGCGTCGACATGCCCGAGGCCAGCCTGTTCCAGCAGGTCCGCGCCACCATGCTCGTCACCGTCTTTGTCTTCCTGGGGATCGAAGGGGCCAGCGTCTATTCCCGCCATGCCCGGTCACGGAAGGACGTCGGCACGGCGACCCTGATCGGCTTTGCGGCGGTGCTGTGCCTGATGGTGCTGGTCACGCTTCTGCCCTATGCCGTGCTGCCGCGCGCCGAAATCGCCGAGATGCGCCAACCCTCGATGGCTGCCGTGCTGGAGGCGGTGGTCGGCCGTTGGGGCGCAATCTTCGTCAGTGTCGGGCTGCTCGTTTCAGTTCTGGGCGCCTATCTCGCCTGGTCGCTGATCTGTGCCGAGGTGCTGTCGATCGCTGCCAAGACCGATGACATGCCGCGTGTTTTCGCCCGCGAAAACGCGAATGGTGTTCCAGCCGCCGCCCTTTGGGCCACGAACATCGTGGTGCAGGTCTTTGTCATCACGACCTATTGGTCCAGCGACGCCTTTGCCCTGATGCTGAACCTGACCAGTGTCATGGCGCTGGTGCCATTCCTGCTTGTCGCGGGATATGGCGTGCTGATGGTGCGGCAAGGCGACAGCTATGTCGGGCAACCGGCCGAACAGCGGCGCGACCTGATTTTTGCCGCGATCGCACTGGCCTATACCGTGTTCCTGATCTTTGCAGCCGGGCTGGAATTCCTGGTGCTGTCGGCCGTGCTTTATGGACCGGGAACGCTGCTTTACCTGTGGGCCAGGCGCGAGCAGGGCAAGCCGGGACTGTTCGGTCGCATGAGCGACTACGTCATCTTTGCACTGGCCGTCCTTGGCTGTGTGCTGGGCATCTGGTGGCTCGCAACGGGCTATATCACGATCTGACAAGGGAGCGAGGACGGATGAGCAAGACGACACCCTTCGGCGTGCATTCCGAGGTCGGGCAACTGCGCAAGGTCATGGTCTGCGCACCCGGCCGGGCACATCAGCGGCTGACCCCCTCGAACTGCGACCAGCTTCTGTTCGACGATGTTCTGTGGGTCGATGTCGCCAAGCGCGACCATTTCGACTTCACCACCAAGCTGCGCGATCGCGGCGTCGAGGTGGTCGAGATGCATAATTTGCTGGCTGAGACACTGGCACTGCCCGAGGCCAGGGCCTGGATCCTGGATCATCAGGTCGTGCCGAACCAGATCGGCCTGGGCTTCGTCAACGAAGTCCGCTCCTATCTTGACGGGCTGACGCATCGCGACCTGGCTGAGACGCTGATCGGCGGGCTTTCGACCTATGAATTCCCCGAAACCCTGGGTGGCGAGGCGCTGGCACTGATCCGGGATGCGGCTGGCGTCAACGAATACCTGCTGCCGCCACTGCCGAACACGCTTTACACGCGCGACACCACCTGCTGGATCTATGGCGGGGTCACGCTGAACCCGCTTTACTGGCCGGCCCGGCATGAAGAAACCATCCTTGCCACTGCGATCTATCGCTTCCATCCCGATTTCGCGGGCAAGGTGAATGTCTGGTGGGGCGATCCGACGCAGGATTGGGGTATGGCCACGCTGGAGGGCGGCGACGTCATGCCCATCGGCAAGGGCAACGTCCTGATCGGGATGAGCGAGCGGACCTCGCGCCAGGCGATCAGCCAGCTTGCCGCCGCGCTGTTCGCGCAAGGCGGGGCCGAACGTGTCATCATCGCCGCCATGCCCAAGCTGCGCGCGGCGATGCATCTCGACACGGTCTTCACGTTTGCCGACCACGATTGCGTTTTGATCTATCCCGATATCGTCAACACTATCGAGTGCTTCTCGTACCGGCCCGACGGCAAGGGCGGTCTGGTGCTCAGCCGCGACAAGGGCGGCCTGATCGAGACGGTGCGCGAGGCGCTGGGGTTGAAGGCAATGCGCGTGGTCGAGACGGGTGGCAACGACTACATGCGCGAACGCACGCAATGGGACAGCGGTGCGAACCTGGTTTGCGCCTCTCCGGGCGTGGTCTTTGCCTATGACCGGAACACCTATGCCAATACGCTGCTGCGCAAGGCCGGAATCGAGGTCATCACCATCGACGGCTCGGAACTGGGTCGCGGCCGGGGCGGCGGCCATTGCATGACCTGCCCGATCATCCGCGACGCCTTCGATTATTGATGGCTGAAGGGCAAGGCAAGTTCAGCCTGCCCACGCTGACCGCGATGGTCGTCGGCTCGATGGTGGGGGCGGGGATCTTTTCGCTGCCCCAGACCTTCGGACGCGTGACCGGCGGCGTGGGCGCGCTGATCGCCTGGGCAATTGCCGGAGGCGGGATGCTGACCCTTGCCTTCGTCTTCCAGACCTTGGCGCGAAGGCGCCCCGATCTGGACGCGGGCGTCTTTGCCTATGCCAAGGCGGGGTTCGGCGACTATCTGGGTTTCCTGTCCGCGCTGGGTTACTGGACCGTCTGCTGTCTTGGCAACGTATCGTACTGGATCCTGATCAAGTCCACGCTTGGTGCGGTCATCCCGGCTTTTGGCGACGGAAATTCGGCGATGGCGATCGCGGTTTCGTCGCTGGGAGTCTGGATCGTCCACCTGCTGATCCTGCGCGGCGTGCGGCAGGCCGCGGCGCTGAACACAATCGTCACCGTGGCCAAGATCGTGCCGATCCTGACCTTCATTGCCATCGCAGCCTTCGCCTTTGATGGGGGTGTATTCGCGGCAAACCTTGACGGCGGTCCCGCGTTGGAAACCCAGGGCATCGCCGCCCAGGTGCGCGGCACGATGCTGGTCACTGTCTTCGTCTTCGTCGGGATCGAGGGCGCCAGCGTCTATTCACGCTATGCCCGCCGGCGCGAGGATGTCGGGCTGGCGACATTGCTGGGATTTGCGGGCGTGCTTTGCCTGCTGGTGCTGGTCACGTTGCTGTCTTACGGCATCCTGCCGCAAGAGCGGTTGGCCGGACTGCGCAACCCTTCGATGTCGGGGGTGCTTCAGGCGATCGTCGGGAACTGGGGCGCCGTTTTCATCAGCTTGGGACTGATCGTCTCGGTCCTTGGCGCCTATCTGTCATGGTCACTGCTGGCGGCCGAGGTCCTGTTCCTAGCCGCACGGACAGAGACGATGCCCCGATTTCTGGCCGCGCAGAACGCGAACGGCGTGCCCTCGGCAGCGCTGTGGCTGACGAACCTGCTGATCCAGGCCTTCCTGATCCTCAGCTTCTTTGCCGAGGAAGCCTTTCTCATGGCGATGAAGCTGACCTCGTCGATGATCCTGCTGCCCTATGTTCTGGTCGCGGGGTTCGGGCTGATGCTGGCGCGGGGGGCGAAAGCTCCGGGGCGTGGAGCCGAATTTGCCTGCGCGCTGATCGCAACGATCTATACGCTGGGGCTTGTCGTCGCCGGGGGACTGGACTTCTTCCTGCTGTCGCTTTGCATCTATGCGCCGGGAACGGCGCTGTTTCTGCTGACCCGCAGGCAGGCGGGAAAGTCCGTGTTCACCCGGCGGGAATGGCTGATCTTTGCGCTGGTCGTAGCAGGCGCCGTCGCGGCGCTGACCGCATTGGCGACAGGCACGATCCGGCTTTAGCGAAGTCACAATAATCAGAGTTATGTAATACGTTGCCCACATCGCGGCAGGCAACGTCAGGGTCATGACACTGAGTTCAGCCGCCGTTGATCATGATCGGCACGTTGTTCAGCATGTCGGCCAGACCCGGCGTACGCCCGCGCGAGAAGCCGCCGGATCGATTCAGCCCGGCGCCGATCAATTGCACGACTTCCGGTGAGCCGGCGAATTTCGAATGGCTGCCAGAGGTTGAATCGTGAATCTGCGACAAGTCGATCACCGTCACGCCCAGCCCTTCAAGCTTGGCCGCATCCGTCGCGCCCACGCGCGGAACTCCCCCCGCGATCCGGCGCGAGGCCAGAAGCGCGCGGTCGTCCTTGGACACCAGCAGGTAGATCTTCTTGCGGATCTCGGGCGAGAGTTGCTCGATCTGGGTGCGGAACAGGTCGATGTCGATGTCGGGCGATGCCAGCACGATGTTGTTGATGGTCCGTCGCTTGCCCAGGGTGCCTGCCTTCTGGGCGTCGACCAGTCCTTCCATCGTCAGCAGCGTTCCCATGGAATGGGCAAATATATCAACGCTTTCGGCGTTGGTCTGGACCATGATGTCGGAAATTTCCTTCAGCTTTCCACGCGCGATCAGGGCGCTGTTCATATCATAGACATAGCGCACGGCACTGGCCGCAGAGGCCCAGGTCATCAGGACTGGCACGCCCTGATAGTTGGTATCCTCGACGAACTGGGTCAGCCGCAGGATCGCGTCGCTGGCCGTGTTGTTATAGCCGTGGACGAACAGCAGAAGCCGCCGTTGTCCGGGCGGCCGGCGGGCCAACTCGCGGTTGATCTCGGCCACGAAGGAAGCGTCGTTGCGATAGACCACCGGATCGATGATCGAAAATTCCGTGCGCGGATCGGGCGGCAGTTCCTTGGGCCGCTCAAGTTCGCCGACCTTGTGGTTCGGCGGAACCGTCGCCACGACCGAGGCCAGTCCCAATTCGGGCGCGCGATTGGCCGAGAAGAAGGCGCCCGTGACTTCCGTAGCCTGCCGGGTCGTGGTGATGAAGACCTTGTGCCGGCTAACCTCGGCAAGGTGCTCGGCCGGAATTTCGGGATTGTCCACGCCGATCAGTTCGGGGGGACGACTGCACCCTGCAAGCAGCGTTGCTGCAAGCATCAGTGCAAAAGGCAACCGGTTTGAAACCGGCAGGCATTCTCTACGCATTCGGCCCTCTGGCAAAGGTCACGGACGGCTTGAGAGTGCATAAGCCACGCGCACGCGCAAGTGAACTCGCGCCAGCAGGGCCCCGATTTTCGCGCCACTGCAGGGCGGAAAAGGCTGCCGCGCCCGGTCCTTCGGACCTCACATCGGATTGAATGCCGGAACAATCCCCCCGGAATGAGGTTTTGCCAGCACCTCGACCAAGAGGACAAGACACTGACCACTCGTTGCATGAACGCCTGAGCGACGCGGAACTGACGGACTCGACCCTTGACGGCGCACCGATCTGTGGACCGGGTCCGAACACCGGCACCGATACCGGACACAAACGACCGCATCCCGCGCGCCCGCGGGCGGCACACCAGATCCGAAGGAAGCTTTCAATGCCAGCCAAATCGAAGGCACAGCAGAAAGCCGCCGGCGCGGCCCTGTCCGCAAAGCGCGGCGACACGAAAAAGGGCGAATTGCGCGGCGCATCGCGGGAAATGTACGATTCGATGTCGGAACGACAGCTTGAGGAATTTGCCAGCACGACACGCAAGGGCAAGCCCGAGCACACGAAGAAATAGATCGTTGGTCCGGGCAAGTCTCGCCCGGACCCCCTGGCGCGCGCCAGCCCACGAGTTGCCGGAGTTGCCCATTCGCGCATCCCGGAACCCCTCCCCGACCGGACCGTCTTGCCCGACGGACACCGCAACCGACGGAGACCACATGCCTTCCTGGACAATCACCAGCCTTATCTTCATTGCGGCGCTTTGCGTTGCATGGGCCGCCTGCTTCCTGCTTTACCGCCTTGCACAGAAAGTCCTGAGCCATCGTGACGAATTCTGGCGCAAGCTGTTGTCGCGAACACGCGGGCCGGTTCAGCTTGCCATGATGATCATGGCCGTATCGTTCGCGGCTAATATCGCCCCTTTGCCCCTGCGCGAAGGCAACCTGCTGCGACACGCCATGCTGATCGCCTTCATCGCCTGCGTGACCTGGTTCGTCAGGATCATGCTTGAGATCTGGATGACGCTGCACCTGCGCCGCTTTCGCCTGGATGTCGAAGATAACCTTCTGGCCCGAAAGCACGTCACCCAGACGCGCATTTTGGAACGGGTCGCGGTGGTGCTGATTGTGGCCATTGGCGTCAGCGCGGCGCTGATGACGATCGACGGGGTGCGGCAGTACGGGGTCAGCCTGCTGGCCTCGGCCGGGGCGGCAGGGATTGTCGTCGGCCTTGCCCTGCAACCGGTGCTGCGCAATCTGCTGGCGGGCATCCAGCTTGCCCTGACCCAGCCGATCCGCATCGACGACGCCGTTATTGTCGAGGGCGAATGGGGTAATATCGAGGAGATCTCCGCGACCTATGTCGTCGTCCGCATCTGGGACAAGCGGCGGCTGATCGTGCCCCTGAACTATTTCATGGAACAGCCTTTCCAGAACTGGACCCGCAATGACGCGACCCTGATCGGCACCGTTCTGATCTATCTGGATTATGAGGTTTCGGTCCCCGAATTGCGTGCCGAGGCCGAACGGATCGTCCGCGCCTCTCCTCTGTGGAACCGCGACGTTTTCGCGCTGCAAGTCACCGATTTCCGCAAAAACGTGGTCGAGGTCCGCATTCTTGCCAGCGCGACCCATGCCGGCAAGGCATTCGACCTGCGTTGCGAGATCCGCGAGAAGCTGCTGGCCTATCTGCAGCGCGAACAACAGGCAGCACTGCCCCGCCGGCGCGAAACTGTCCTTGCAGATCAGAAACTCTTGGCTACCATGGAGGCGACCCAGCCCGGACAGTCCTATGCCCGGCCCGGCAGATCCTGAACGCCGCCTGACCCAGCCAGTTTGCCCGTTTCCCGGTTAACCCGTGACGCCAGCACTGCCCATTCGCCGTTCCGAATTCGTCTGATTCTGGGGGATGCATGTCCAGTCGAACCATCATCGTTCTTGTCGTGATCGTGCTGCTGCTTGCGGTCCTTTACGCCGTGATCCCATCGGGGCGGGACGGGCCGTCTCCGGCGCAGGACAGCGCCAATCCCCACGCCATCGACCAGGATTGATTCAGACCTTCGGGGGCCGTCATGCTTGCAATCACAACCGCCATCTTCGCACTGATCGGTATTGCCCTGGCCGCACTGGGGGGGTGGCTGGTGATGCTGGGCGGCAGCCCGGCCTATCTGGTACTGGCTGTGGCCGTTCTGGTCGTGACCTTCCTGCTGGCCCGGCGAAACGGCGCGGCGATCTGGCTCTTCGCGTTGACCGTCATCCTGTGGCTGATCTGGGCAGTGTGGGAAGTAGGTTTCGACTGGTGGCAACTGGCACCGCGTGGCGGCCTGGTCGTGCTGATGGCGATGTGGCTGTGCCTGCCTGTGGTCCGCGCCGGGCTGATCCCCGCATCCCCCTCGACGGGACGGGTGTCCGGCTGGCCTGTGGGCATCGCCTCGGTGATCTCGGTCGCGGTGGCTGGCTACGCCATGATGCAGGATCCGACCGCCCTTGATGGCGCCCTGAATACCGAGCCCAGGACCGAGGCCCCGGCACTTGGCAACGAGATCCCGCCCGAGGAATGGCACCAATACGGGCGCACGAATTTCGGCCAGCGCTATTCTCCGCTGGACCAGATCACGACCGAGAATGTCGGAAGCCTGAAAGAGGTGTGGCGCTATCAGACCGGAGACGTGAAGCGCCCGGACGACGTGAACGAGACGACCTATCAGGTGACGCCGCTGAAGATCGGCGGCAAGCTTTACCTGTGCACGCCCCATAACATCGCGATCGCGCTGGACGCCGCGACTGGCAAGGAAATCTGGCGCTATGACGCGAATTCGGGAATGAGCCCGGACCGCCAGCACCAGACCTGCCGCGGCGTGACCTATTGGGACATGGCGAATATGCCTCCCGAGGCCGCTCCGGCGACCCCGGCCGCGCCCGAGGACTGCCCGACCCGCGTCTATCTGCCCACCGCGGATGCGCGGCTGATCGCGCTGAACGCCGAAACCGGCGAGGTCTGCACCAGTTTCGCCGATCAGGGCACGTTGAGGCTGGAAGCCGGAATGCCCTTCAACCCCGAGGGATATTACTATTCCACCTCCCCGCCGGTCGCGGTGGCGGGCAAGATCATCATCGGTGGCGCGGTCAACGACAACTTCTCGATCCAGTCGCCCTCGGGCGTGATCCGGGCCTTCGACATCCGCAGCGGGGCATTGCTGTGGAACTGGGACAGCGGCAATCCCGACGACACCACGCCCATCGACATCGCGGGCGGCGAAACCTATACCGCGAACAGCCCGAACAGCTGGTCGGTGTTTTCCGTCGATGCAGATCGCGGGCTGGTCTATATCCCCCTTGGCAATCAGGTTCCGGATCAGCTTGGCATGGGCCGTTCCCCGGCGGTCGAGGCGCATTCCTCGTCCGTGGTGGCGCTTCGTGTCGATAGCGGCCAGCAGGCCTGGGTATTCCAGACGGTGCATCACGACCTTTGGGACATGGACGTTCCGGCGCAGCCCGTCCTGGTCGACCTGACCGTGAACGGAGAGGTGCTGCCCGCGCTGGTCGCGCCCACCAAGCAGGGCGACATCTATGTCCTGAACCGCGAAACCGGAGAGCCGATCCTGCCCGTCTCGGAGCAGCCCGCCCCCTCGGGTGCGATTGCCGAGGATTTCACTGCCGAGACTCAACCCAGTTCCGCACTGAGCTTCGCGCCCCCGCCCCTGCGCGAACGCGACATGTGGGGGATCACCATCTTTGACCAGCTGATGTGCCGGATCGACTTCAACCGCCTGAATTACGAGGGGCGCTATACCCCGCCCTCGCTCAACGGGACCATCGTCTATCCGGGCAATTTCGGCACGTTCAACTGGGGCAGCATTGCCGTCGATCCACAAAGGCAGGTCATGTTCGGGATGCCGACCTATCTGGCCTTTACCTCGCGCCTGGTGCCGCGCGCCGACATCGCACCCAAGGGACAGGGCGAGAAGGCCAGCGAACAGGGCCTGAACCGCAACGAGGGCGCGCCCTATGGCGTCGTCATGGGCCCGTTCCTGGGCAAGCTGAACGTCCCCTGCCAAGCCCCGCCATGGGGCTATGTCGCAGGGGCGGACCTGACCACAGGACAGATCGCGTGGAAACACCGGAACGGCACAGTCCGGGACATGACGAAGCTGCCCCTGCCCTTCAAGCTGGGCGTTCCGGGGATCGGCGGCCCAATCATCACCGGGGGCGGCGTCGCCTTTCTGGCGGCGGCGGTCGACAACTTCATCCGCGGCTATGACCTGACCACCGGCGAACAGCTGTGGCAGGCGCGTCTGCCCGCAGGCGGCCAATCGACGCCGATGACCTTTGAACAGGACGGGCGCCAGTTCGTGGTGATCGTGGCGGGCGGGCACGGTTCGATCGGGACGAAGCCGGGCGATTACGTCATCGCCTATGCCCTCGACCAGTAAGTCTGCTGCGCGCGCGGCTCAGCGCGCGCTGTCCAGCCCTTCCAGCATGGCGGCAAGATCCTGGAACCGCTCACCCTGGACCAGCACATGTTCAGTCATGATACGGGCGGCGGTTTCCTCGTCTGCTGACCGGATCGCGTCGGCGATCACGCGATGTTCGTCCAGCGATCGGCGCACCCGCCCCTGCGCCTGCAACTGCCGACGCCGATAGGGTTGCAGCATCGCCTGAAGCCGCAGCGTTTCCGTCTCAAGGAAAGGGTTATGGGCGGCGCGATAGATTGCCTGATGGAACTGCGTGTTTTCGGCATAGTAGCGGTCGGATTCCCCCGCCTCTGCCGCCGTCTCGCAGGCTTGCAGGCTTTGCACGATGCGCGCGATGTCCCTGGCTTCGGCCCGGCGACAGGCAAGCCGGGCGCAAAACGCCTCAAGCTCGGCCATCAGCTCGAAACGCTGCATCAGCTCGCCCATGCCAAGCTTGGTGACAAAGGTGCCGCGCTTGGGCTGGACGATCAGCAGGCCCGAGGCCTCCAACATCTGCAACGCCTCGCGCACAGGGGTGCGCGAACAGCCGTAATCGGCCGCGATGCGGTCGGGATCGATCTGGTCGCCGGGATGATAGCGCCCGTCCACGATGTCGTTTTCCAGGGCAAGTCGTATGCGTTGGGCCGTCGGAATGCTCATCGCGTCGCCATTTCTCATGTCCTGCGGATATTTCACCCGACTTGTCATGAAATGTCCATCCGAAACTATGTTATATACAACAGACAGATTCTGGCGTATATCATTGGATCAGGAGGATCGATCATGGGCAAACAGCGACTCGCCTTTCTTTCGGATTTCGTCGAAGCGATCACCCGGCGCACGCGCGGCGCCCCGGGTGAGGCGGAAACCCTGAAAGCTTTGTCACGTCCGCCTTCAGAGCGGATCAAGGCCGCGTGCTCGGTCCTGATGGGCCGCATCGGAGACGCCTCGCGCGTGGCAGTGGCAGAACAGGCCCTGGCCGCCTATGCCGAGCTTTCGCCGGATGAGAAGCAGGCGTTTTTCGAACTGCTGCGCGACAGCTATGGTGTCGTCCCCGACCAGATCCGCAGCGCCTATGCCGCGTGGGAGAAGAAGCCCGATGCGGATGCCGTCGCCGCCCTGTTCCGCGTGGTCGAACCCGCGCGCCAGACGCTGCTGCGCCGCCTGAACCTTGCCCCCGGCGCCACGCTGCAACTGGTCCGCATGCGCGAAGACCTGTTGTCCGCGATCCGCGAGGATCCCAGCCTTGAACCCATCGATCAGGATTTCGCGCATCTTCTTGCCTCGTGGTTCAACCGTGGCTTCCTGACCATGCGCCGGATCGACTGGAACGCGCCCGCCGCGATCCTTGAAAAGATCATGGCCTATGAGACGGTTCACCGGATGCAGGGCTGGCCGGATCTGCGCCGCCGTCTGGCCGCGAATGACCGCCGCCTTTACGCCTTTTTCCACCCCGCCACGGGCGATGAGCCGCTGATCTTTGTCGAGGTCGCGCTGACCACCGGCATTCCGACCGCCATCGGCCCGATCCTGAACGCGCCTGAAGCCGCCGCCCCGGTCGAGGCTGATACCGCCGTCTTCTATTCGATCAACAACAGCCTGGCGGGTCTGAAAGGGGTGTCCTTCGGGAACTTCCTGATCAAGCAGGTGGTTGCGGTTCTATCCTCGGAACTTTCAAACCTGCGTTGCTATGTGACGCTGTCGCCGGTTCCGGGCTTCGCACGCTGGTTGTCCTCGCAGACGGACGACCGTGCGGTAGCGCTGGCCAAGGCGCTGTCCGATCCCGCGTGGCAGGACGACCCCGCCAAGGCCGAGGCCCTGCGCCCCGAGGTCGAGGCGATTGCCGCCCGCTATATCGTCACCGAACGCACCTCCGCTAACCTGCCCCCGGATCCGGTCGCCCGCTTTCACCTGGGCAACGGCGCCCAGGCGCACCGGTTGAACTGGCCCGCCGACTTCGCCCCTTCGGCGCTGAAGGCCGCGCATGGGCTGATGATAAACTATCTTTATGAGGTTGCCGAAATCGAGGCACAGCACGAAGCTTTCGTGCGCGACGGAACCGTCGCCCACGGCGCGCAGCTTGCCGAAGCCCTGGCACGTTGAGGAGAAAGACCCAAATGCAGACCATCTACGAGAACTTCATCCAGGCGGCCGAGACGATGCAGGCCAAGCCGCTGTTCGAACGGCCCGGCGAACCCAGCATCAGCTATACCCAGACGCGCGAACTGGTCGAACGGCTGGCCGCCGTCCTGGGTGAGGTGGGCGTCGCCCCCGGCGACCGGATCGCTGTTCAGGTTGAAAAATCGCCCGAAGCGATTGCCCTGTATCTTGCCACGCTGCAGGTGGGCGCGATCTTCCTGCCGCTGAACACCGCCTATACCGGGGCCGAGATCGACTATTTCATCGGCGACGCCGCACCCCGGCTTTTCGTCTGCGATCCCGCCACCTTCACCGCCCATGCCCACCGTGCCAGCCCGACCCTTGCCGTCGAGACGCTGGGGGCCAGTGCCGACGGCACGTTGATCGAGCGCGCCCGGGGCGTCACCCCGCGCGAGGATGCCCATCCCTCGGGGCCGGATGACCGCGCCGCGATCCTTTATACCTCTGGCACGACGGGACGCTCGAAAGGCGCGGTCCTGACCCATCGCAACCTCGCCTCGAACACCGAAGCGCTGCTGGACTGTTGGCGCTTCACGGCCGAGGACCGGCTGATCCATGCGCTGCCCATCTTCCACACCCACGGGCTTTTCGTCGCCGCCAACATGTCGCTGACGGCCGGGGCGACGATGATCTTTCTGACCAAGTTCGATGCCGAACAGGCCATCGACCTGATGGCGGACGCATCTGTGCTGATGGGTGTCCCGACCTTCTATACGCGCCTGTTGAAATCCGACCGCCTGTCGCGCGAAACGACGGCGGGGATGCGGCTTTTCGTCTCGGGCTCGGCCCCGCTTCTGGCCGAGGATCACCGCGCCTTCCAGGACCGCACGGGACAGGCCATCCTTGAACGCTATGGCATGACCGAAACCTGCATGATTGCGTCGAACCCCTATGACGGGGCGCGCATCCCCGGTGCGGTCGGCATGGCCCTGCCCGGCATCTCGGTGCGCGTGACCGATCGCGAAACCGGTGCGGCCCTTGCCGATGAAGAGATCGGCCTGATCGAGGTGAAGGGCCCGAACGTCTTTGAGGGCTATTGGAACATGCCCGAAAAGACCGCGTCCGAATTCCGCAAGGACGGCTACTTCATCACCGGCGACCTTGGCGAGATCGGCAAGGATGGCTACCTGCG
This sequence comes from Paracoccus sp. KR1-242, assembly GCF_049446195.1. Lineage (NCBI taxonomy): Bacteria > Pseudomonadati > Pseudomonadota > Alphaproteobacteria > Rhodobacterales > Paracoccaceae > Paracoccus > Paracoccus sp. KR1-242. The sequence continues at coordinate 135,488 of NZ_JBMSED010000005.1, read as the reverse complement.
CATCGTCGGGCGCGACAAGGATCTTGTCATCTCGGGGGGCTATAACGTCTATCCGAAAGAGGTCGAGGAGGCCATCGACGCGCTGCCGGGCGTCTTGGAAAGCGCCGTCATCGGCCTGCCCCATTCCGATCTTGGCGAGGGCGTGACCGCCGTTGTCGTGCCGCGCAGTGGTGTCGTCCTTGACCCGCAGCAGATCACCGCGGCGCTGGCCGACCGGCTGGCGCGGTTCAAGCAACCCAAGCGCGTCTTCATGGTCGAAAGCCTGCCGCGCAACGTCATGGGCAAGGTGCAGAAAGCCGAGCTGCGCCGGCTGTTCGCCGACACCTATGCCTGAAGTCTGACCCCAAGGCGCGGCACCTTTGCCGCGCCTGCCTAACCCGGCGTGCCTTCCTTTGGCTCGCGCAGCCAGCCGTCCGCGAACCGGATATCGGCCAGCCCGGCAAATGTGGCCAGCCGCTCAAGCTCTGACCTTAGCCCGGCCTGCCGCTGCCGTCCCATCCTGATGCCGGGTTCCGGCCAGAAGGCAGTGATGGCCAGCGCACCCGCGTCGCGCCTGGCGTCCAGCCTGCCGATCAGGCGATCACCCTGCATCACCGGGAAAATGTAATAGCCATAGAGCCGACGCTCGGCCGGTACGAAGATCTCGATCCGATAGCGGAAACCGAACAGGCGCTCGGCCCGCGCCCGGTCGCGCAATGCCGGATCGAATGGAGACAACACCCTGACCCTTTCGACCGGGTCGGGCAGTCCCGCCACCTGATCCAGCAGCGCGGGGGTCGTGAAACTGCGGCGGATCGAGCCGTCGGCCAGCCCGATATCGACCGGCAGGATGCGACCGTCCCGCAAGGCATCGGCGCACCAGTCCTTGGCCTCATCGCGGGTGGCGATCTCGAAAAACGCGGCAAGCTCGCCACTGGTGGCAAAGCCCAGCCGCTCCATCGCGGCCGTCATCGCCCAGTCGATGATCCCCGCGTCCGCCATCCCGTGGTTCAGGTGGTCCGCCGGGATCACGCGTTCGACCAGATCATAGACCTTGCGGAACCCCTGCCGATGCCGGATCGCAAGCCGTCCAGATCGCCACAGGAATTCCAGCGCTGTCTTGGAGGGATGCCAGTCCCACCAGCCTGAGGTGCCGCGGCTTTCCCCATCCCCCACGTCCCGGGATGAGACCGGCCCGTCATCGGCAATGCGCTTCAGGATGTTGTGGATCTCGGAATCCCAGCCCTCGCTCTGCCATTTCGGCCAGCGCTGCCGCATGCGGGCTTCGTCACGGGCGAATTTCAGCCGCCACATCGGATAGAAGCGCATGGGAATGACGGCGGCGTCGTGGGTCCAATGTTCGAACCCCGCGCGATCGCGCGCAATCAGTCGGTCCAAGGCAGCGGGACGGTATCTCCCGCGGCGCGACCACAGGATCATGTCATGCGAACGCGCCAGCGTGTTCACGCTGTCGATCTGGACGAAACCCAGTTCGTCCAGCACCCCGGCAAGGTCGGCGCCGCTCCCCGGCCCCGACCCCGGCCGAAGCAGCAGGTGGCGATCCAGGAAAAGGCGCCGCGCGTCGCGGTTCGTCAGCATTGCAGGGGTCATGGCATCCCGCATTGGCCGGCGCCCGTCGCGGCGCCGTCCGCCAGATTGGCGTCACCCCGGACGGGGATCAAGCCCCGGCTATTTCGGCATCGCCCCGCAGAAGCCGCCCGAGGCCTCGACCCCCGATCCCAGCGCAAAGATCGGCGGGGCTTTGTAGGGGTTCAGGTCGGAGGTCGCGTGATCGAAGAAGATCAGCATCCCAAGCAACAGAATGGCCAGCGGGGCCGTCACGCGGCGGGTCATGCGCGCCCCTCCATCCCCAGCAGCGGACGCAGGCGCACGCCGACCACCGAACCCGCGAAGCCTGCGACGAACCAGACCCAGCCATGCAGGCTGCCGGTCGAGATGCCCGAGAAGAACGCCCCCACATTGCAGCCAAAGGCCAGCCGCGAGGAATAGCCCAGCAGGAATCCGGCCACGATGGTCGCGACCCAGGCCCGCGCGGGCAACCGTGGCAAGGGCTGCGCCAAGCCTCCGCTGCGCCATGTCGCGACAAGGAATGCCCCAAGGATGATGCCGATATTCGTCAGCGAGGTCACGTCGGTCAGCACGCTTTGGCCCAATCGCGCGGCATTGCCCGGCGCGCTCCAGAAGGCAGAGCCGGACAGGTCCGCGCCAAGTGCCACCGCCGCCTTTGCGGCCCACAGGCCAAGGCCATAGACCACGCCCCAGGGCTGACCGGCCACGACCAGATTTGCGATGGCGAGCGCCGCGATGGCCAAAGCAGCAAAGACCAGCCGCGACGGAATGCGGCGCGTGCCGGGCGCGGCCAGCGCCAGCAGCAGGACCGCGACCCCGGCCAGCAGTACCAGCGTCAGCGCAAGCCCCGACCCACCGGTCAGCGTCAGGATCGGCAGTGCGCCAAGATCGGTCCACCAGACCAGCCCATAGGCGCCAAGGAAGCTGCCGATCGCAAAGAACGGCAGCGCCAGCAAGGCGACGGGATTGCCGCTGCCCGCATTGACCAGCGTGCCCGAGCCGCAGCCCAGCACGACCTGCATGGCCGCGCCAAAGACGAACGCCCCGCCGGCCATTGCCCAGCCGATGGGTGCCGCGGCCCCAGTGATCTCTCCGGGGTGGCTGGCCAGCAGGGGAAAGGCGACCGCGGACACGATCGCAATGGCCAGAAGCTGCGCCAAGATGCCCGAAGGATCGCGGCGCAGGATCATCGCGCGCCACGGCCCGGCAAAGCCGAAGCGCAACCCCTCCAGCACGATGCCGAAGCCCAGGCCGACGGCAAGCAACAGGCCATAGCGCGCGCCCGCGAACAATGCGACGGCAAAGACCACCGCCAGCCCCGCCAGGATGGTCAACCCGCGCTGCGCCACCTGCCCCGAGGCGGGAACCGCGACTGCATCGGCCATCAGTCGGTGCCCCGGATCTGGTTCATCAGGTTCTGCATCAGGCCGGGCGTGTTCTGCATCTGACCGCCCGATTGCGACCAGCCGACCATCGAGTCGGGATACAGTTTCGCGTCCTCGACCCCGGCCAGTTCGGACAGCGCAAACCATTCGGTCGCGGCCCAGTGGCCGGTATTGCAGAAGGCGACAACCGGATTAGCCTTGCCGATGCCCAGCTTCGCGGCAACTTCTGCGGCAGAGGGCGCGTCCATCACCTCGGTCGGATCCTTGAACCAGACGGCATGCGAGATGTTCTCGGCCCCCGGCAGCGTGCCGGGCTTGGCCGCCTGCGGATGCGCCTTCTGGCCCTGATAGAAGGCCTCGGGCCGCGCATCCAGCAGCTTCGCCTTGTGCTCGCCCCCGATGATCGTGGACACGTCATCGGTCGTCGCGAGCCACTGGTGCGAGAAGGTGATGTCGACATTGGACGGCACCGGTGCATTCGCACGCGTCTCAAGCGGAAGGCCCGCGCCGCTCCATGCGCCCATGCCGCCGTTCAGGATCGCAAGATGGCTGACACCCGAGGATTTCAGCGTCCAGTAAACCCGCGCAGCCGCACCGAAATCGCTGTCGTCTTCGCCTTGGTGGACGACTACGACCGGGCGTTCCAGCGTCACGCCAAGCTCACGCAACGTGGCTTCCAGCTGATCCTCGGGTACCAGCGCGCCGGGATTGGTCTCGGGGCCGCGGAACCGTTCATAAGGGGCCGAAATGGCCCCCGCGATATGGCCCTGGCCATAAGCCTCGCCGCGGATGTCCAGCACCAGCGGCGCATCCGGACCCGTCGTCTGGGCATTCAGCTGCTCGGCCGAGATCAACGGCCCGAAATCGGCGGCAAAGGCCGCGCCGGAAAGGCAGACCGCTGCCAAGGTCGAAAATGCAAGAATTCTCATCATGCGCCCCTATATTCTTCGCCCCCGATTTCTGGTGCCGAAAGGAGAATGACAAGACTTCATCTTACACCAACTTCGCTTTGGGCGCGAACAAGGTCCGCGTCCTGCGCGGTCAGGGTGACGGAGGTCGGGTGATCCGGGGCCGTGCCCGAACCGTTTCCCACCCTATGTCCCGAAGCTGGAAAGGGATTTCTTTTCACCTTGCGGGCGTCGTTCGCCACTGCCCGCGGCTCTCCGCCTCTTCCAGACCGCAGAGCTGATCACCCAGGGCGATCAGGGCCGCGATTGCCATGTCGAGGTCCGCATCTGTGGTCCTGTGATTGCAGATCGCCGCCCGCAGCCAATGCTGCCCGTGCAGGGTCGTATCGGAAAAGGCCGCGATTCCAGATTCCTGCAGGCGCATCATGATCTCGATATTCAACTCGGCCAATGCTTCCGGCCCAAGCCCTCCGGGGTCATAGCGAAAGCAGACGATATCCAGCGTCACCGGATCCAGCCGAGTCATGCGGGGTTCGCTGTCGATCCGCGCGGCCAACCTGTGCGCCTGATCGATATTGCGCCCGATGATCCGACCGAAGCGGGCGGCGCCATGTTCCTTCAGCATCATCCAGACCTTCAGCGCCCGGAAGCCGCGCGAGGTCTGGAGGCCATAGTCGAAAAGCCATCCCCCTGCGGCGATGCCACGTGCGGCAGGATCCAGATATTCCGAATGCAGGGCGAAGCTGCCCAGATGGGCCACCGGGTCGCGGACCAGCGCACAACCGGCTTCGAAGGGAACGTGCAGGCTTTTATGCGGATCCAGCGCCAGGCTGTCCGCGCGCTCGATCCCCACCAGCAGGTGCCGGTGGCCGGGCGAAAGCCGGGCCAGCGCGCCGATGCAGCCATCGACATGCAGCCACAACCCCTGCTGCGCGCACAGATCGGCGATGGCGCGCAACGGGTCGATGGCACCGCTGTTCACCGTGCCCGCCGTGGCGATGACACAGGCGGGTTGCCAGCCCGCGGCACGATCCTCGGCAATGGCCTCGGCAAGGGCGACCGGGTCCAGGCGGCAATCTTCGCCAGTCGGAATGCGGCGCAGCGCACGGTTGCCAAGGCCCATGATCTCGACCGCCTTCTGGTGGCAGCCATGCACCTGATCCGAGGCATAGAAGCGCAGCGGACGCGGCAGCGCCACAATCCCCGCTTCGCGCAAGTCGATTCCGGCGCTCCGATTGCGCGCGACCACCAGCCCGATCAGGTTCGCCGCCGAGCCGCCGCTGGTCAGCGTGCCGCTGGCCGAGGACGGAAATCCAACGATCTCTTTCAGCCAATCGATCACCTGGCGTTCGACCTCTGCCGCAGCATGGGCCCCGCCCCCAAGGTTCGAGCCGTCGACCGCCGCCAGAAAATCCGCCAGCGCCCCGGTCAGGGATGACGCCCCCATGTACCACATCCAGAACCGGGGATGGGTATTGCCCATCGGGTGGTCCATGACATGGTCCCAGGTTTCGTCCAGCACTGCAGTCAGTGGCGAGGGCTCCTGCGGCAGGGGTTGGCACAGCGCCACCCGCGCCGTGTCCGGCAGGGGACGCCAGACCGGGCGGTCACGTAGGTTTCGTGTCCGAAGTATGGCGCGGTCCACCGCGTCATGCGCCGCGCGGGCAAAGCCGTCCCAGTCCACAGGGTCCAAGCTTTCCCCGTCCGGCCCCCAGGGGGCCGGAGTCCAGGTTTCCACCTTCATCGCTTCCTCCGTCACGCCATCTGGTAGCCGGGGGTCGAATGCGACAGGGCCAGTTCCTCTTCGTCCATGTCCTCGGGAATTTCCTGGAACAATGGTGTCGAAAGATAACGTTCGCCTGTGTCGGGCAGGATCGCGAGGATCACGTTGCCCGGCTCGGCCGTTTCGGCGACCTTCATAGCGGCGGCAAAGGTGGCCCCGCCCGAGATGCCGGTCAGGATCCCCTCGCGCGCAGCCAGCTTGCGCGCCCACGCCACGCCCTCGGCCCCCGGGACTGTAAGAAGCTTGTCGAAGCCATTGGAGTCCAAGGTTTCCTGAAGCACGAAGGGGATGAAATCCGGGGTCCAGCCCTGGATCGGATGCGGCTCGAACGCGGGATGACTTGCCGCTGGCGCATGGGCATCGCCGCGCACCTGCGCCACGCCGCTGGATACCAGCGCGGCATTCGCCGGCTCAACCAGGACAATGCGGGTTTCCGGCCTTTCGCGGCGCAGGACACGCGACAAGCCCGTCACGGTGCCGCCGGTGCCATATCCGGTCACGACGCAATCCAGCCGCTGACCCGCGAAATCGCCCATGATCTCGCGCGCGGTGGTGCTTTCGTGGATATCGGCATTGGCCGCGGTCTCGAACTGACGGGCCAGGAACCAGCCATGCTCTCGGGCAAGTTCGGCGGCCTTGTTGTACATGCCGGTGCCCTTCTCGGTCCGGGGGGTCAGCACGACCTTGGCGCCCAGCAGGCGCATCAGGCGGCGGCGCTCGACCGAAAAGCTGTCCGCCATGGTCACGACCAGCGGATATCCCTTTTGCGCGCAGACCATGGCAAGGCCGATGCCGGTATTGCCGCTGGTCGCCTCGACCACGGTCTGGCCGGGACGCAGCTCGCCCGAACGCTCGGCCGCCTCGATGATGTTCAGCGCCAGCCGGTCCTTGACCGAGGCGGCGGGGTTGAAGAACTCGGCCTTGACATAAAGCGTGACGCCGTCGGGGCCGAGGTTGTTGATGCGGATCGCGGGCGTGTCGCCCACGGTTTCCAGAATGCTGTCGTAGAGGCGGCCACGGCCACTGGTAGTCCGGATGGATTGCTGTCTCATTGAGTCGACCTGTCCTGACAAAAGGCGCAACAGCGCCAGATACCGGATCATAACCCGGAGCCGCCGCATCAGCTTGACCGGATCATGAAGAAATCATGCAGAACTGGCCGGTTTGGGATAAAATTGCGCATGATCTACAGCTTCGGCGACCTTGAACTGGACGATCAGCGGTTCGAGCTGAGACGCGGTGGCCAACCGATTCCGGTCGAGCCGCAGGTGTTCGTGCTGCTGTGCCGCATCTTTGCCGGGCAAGGCAGGCTGGTGACCAAGGACGAATTGGTCGAGGCGGTCTGGAACGGCCGCGCCGTTTCGGATGCCAGCATCGCCAGCCGGATGCGCGCGGCTCGCGCTGCGATCGGCGATGACGGCGACCGGCAAGAAATCATCCGCACCGTTCATGGCCGGGGATTCCGCGCCGTGCCCGCGGTTCGCATCCTTGACCGGCAGGAGGGTGGCCTACCGCCGCGCCCGGACGCGCCCTCGTTGGCGGTTCTGCCCTTTCGTGGCATCGGACTGCCGCCCGACCAGTCGGTCCTGACCGAGGCGCTGGCGCATGAGATCCTGCGTGCCTTGTCGCGCCTGCGCTGGCTGCTGGTGATTTCGCGCGGCTCTTCCTTTCGCTTCGCCCGCCCCAGTCCCGAGACAGGCGAACGGCTGGGCGCACGCTATATCCTTGCCGGCACGGTCGAGATGGCGGGCCCGATCCTGACCGTCACGCCCGAACTGGTGGAAACCGCGACCTCGCGCATTTTGTGGACCGACCGGCTGTCGCGCCCGCTCGACGCGCTGGCGGAATTGCAGCAAGCCATCGTCGCGGCCCTGTGCGCGGCGCTGGAAATCCACGTCCCGCTGAACGAGGCGCGGCTGGCCGCGGGGCGCGACATCTCGCAACTGGATGCTTGGGCGAATTACCATCTGGGACTGCGCCAGATGTTCCTGTTCACCGCGGACGGCAACCGGCAGGCGGCGGCGTTCTTTGCGCGGGCGACAACACTGGACCCCGGATTTGCCCGCGCCCATGCCGGGCTGTCCTTTACCAGTTTTCAGGACGCCTTCCTGCGCTATGGCCCCGACCGCGCGAAATCGGCGCTTGCCGCGCGCGCTCATGCCGAACGCAGCCTGGAAATCGACCCGATGGATTCCTTTGCCGCCTTCACCTTCGGGCGGACCCATTGGCTGACCGGAGAGCTGGACCTTGCCGCAAGCTGGCTTGCGCGGGCAACCGACCTCAATCCGAATTTCGCGCAAGGCTTCTATTCCCGCGCGCTGATCGCCGCGCTGATGTCGCAATCGGGTCTGGCAACGGACGGAGTCGATCTTGCGCTGCGCCTCAGCCCTCTTGACCCGCTGGTTTACGGCATGTTCGGGACACGAGCCCTGTCGCATCTGCTGCAGGGCCACCGGGACGAGGCCGCCGATTGGTCCGACCGCGCCGCGTCGGCCCCCCATGCACATGTGCTGATCGCCATGATCGCGGTTGTGGCGAACGGGTTTGCTGGGCGCGACGACCGCGCCCGGGAATGGCTGGCGCAAGTCTATCGGCTGCGGCCGGACGCCAATGCAGAGCTGTTCTTTGCCGCCTTCCCGCTTCGCGATCGGGCCGCGGCCGACCGGCTGCGCCGCGAACTTGGCCGCTTCGGCATCGCCTGAGAACTCCACGATCCCGAGATTTCCCGGATTCTGCCCTTTTCTGGCGACGCTGCTTAAAGTAGGTGGAACATGACGCGAATATGGAGGCTTCGCCTGTCATGTCCGCATTTCCGATCTGATCCAGAACGACCCGCAAGTGAAAGTGGACAGCCCAATGCCAGCCTATCGTTCCCGTACCACCACCCATGGCCGCAACATGGCAGGCGCCCGTGGCCTATGGCGGGCAACCGGCGTGAAGGACGGAGACTTCGGCAAGCCGATCATCGCCGTCGTGAACTCCTTCACCCAGTTCGTGCCCGGCCACGTCCATCTGAAGGATCTGGGCCAGCTTGTCGCGCGCGAGATCGAGGCGGCAGGCGGCATCGCCAAGGAGTTCAACACGATCGCCGTCGATGACGGCATCGCGATGGGCCATGACGGGATGCTGTATTCGCTGCCCTCGCGCGAGATCATCGCCGACAGCGTCGAGTACATGGTGAATGCGCATTGCGCCGACGCCATGGTCTGCATCTCGAACTGCGACAAGATCACCCCCGGCATGCTGAACGCGGCGATGCGGCTGAACATTCCGGCGGTCTTCGTGTCCGGCGGCCCGATGGAGGCCGGCAAGGTCGTCCTGAACGGCAAGACCCAGGCGCTGGACCTGGTCGACGCCATGGTTGCGGCCGCAGACGAATCCGTCTCGGACGAGGACGTGAAGATCATCGAGCGGTCCGCCTGCCCGACCTGCGGTTCCTGCTCGGGCATGTTCACCGCGAACTCGATGAACTGCCTGACCGAGGCGCTTGGCCTGTCCCTGCCGGGGAACGGCTCGACCCTCGCCACGCATGCCGACCGCAAGCGCCTGTTCGTCGAGGCGGGACACCTGGCCGTCGACATTGCCAAGCGCTATTACGAACAGGACGACACCTCGGTCCTGCCGCGCAATGTCGCCAACAAGCGCGCCTTCGAAAACGCCATGTCGCTGGACATCGCGATGGGTGGATCGACCAACACCGTCCTGCACATCCTTGCGGCGGCGCATGAGGGCGGCATCGACTTCACCATGGACGACATCGATGCGCTGTCGCGCCGCGTGCCGTGCCTATCCAAGGTCGCCCCGGCCAAGCAGGACGTCCATATGGAGGACGTGCACCGCGCCGGCGGGATCATGGCGATCCTTGGCCAGCTCGAAAGGGGTGGTCTGCTGCATCGCGACACGCCGACCGTTCATACGCCCACATTGGGCGAGGCGATCGATCGCTGGGACATCAGCCGCACCGACAGCGAAACCGTGCACAACTTCTTCCGCGCGGCCCCCGGTGGCGTTCCCACGCAGGTCGCCTTCTCACAGGATGCGCGCTGGGACACGCTGGACCTGGACCGGCAGGGCGGCGTGATCCGTTCCGTCAACTCGCCCTTTACCGCGGATGGCGGGCTGGCCGTTCTGCGGGGCAACATCGCGGTGGACGGCTGCATCGTGAAGACCGCAGGCGTCGATGAATCGATCCTGAAATTCACCGGCCCGGCCGTGGTCTTCGAAAGCCAGGACGCCGCCGTCAGCGGCATCCTTGGCAAGAAGGTCAAGGCGGGCGACGTCGTGGTCATCCGCTATGAAGGGCCGAAGGGCGGGCCGGGAATGCAGGAGATGCTGTATCCGACCAGCTACCTGAAATCCCGCGGGCTTGGCAAAGCCTGCGCACTGATCACGGACGGGCGTTTCTCGGGCGGGACCTCGGGCCTGTCCATCGGGCACGCCTCGCCCGAGGCGGCGCAGGGCGGCACCATCGGTCTTGTGCGTGACGGCGACATCATCGAGATCGACATCCCGAACCGCACCATCAACCTCAACGTGCCGGAAGCCGAGCTGGCCGCCCGCCGCGCCGAACAGGACCGGCTGGGCTGGAAGCCCGCCCAGCCCCGCAAGCGCAATGTCACGACGGCCCTGAAGGCCTATGCAGCCTTCGCCTCCTCGGCCGACAAGGGCGCCGTCCGCGTCCTGCCCGAGGAGGAATAAGGGCCGCGGCGCTAGCCCGCCTTGCCGGTCGCGGCAAGGCGGCTGATCGCAGCAGTGATCGCCAGGAAACTTCTGCGCGCCCGGTCGCTCATCCGTCGGGCCCGCAGATAGCCATGCGGCAACTCGGCCTCGTTGCGCCAGGCGGCGATGCCTCCGGCTTCGGTCAGACGCCGGGCGTAATCCGCACCATCGTCCCGCAGCGGGTCCACATCGGCCGTCACGATGAAGGCCGGGGCCAATCCCGACAGGTCGGTCGCCTGCAGCGGTTGGGCCAGCGGATCGGTGATCGGCCCCTCTCCATGCAGCGCGGTGCGGTAGCCGCCAAGATCCGAGCGGCGCAGCAAGGGCGCTTCGGCATTCTGCTCATAGGAGGGGGCATTCCCGCCGCCGCCAAGACCCGGATAGATCAGCACCTGCCCCAAAGGTTGCCTGCCCCCTTGCCGCGCCAGACAAAGCGACGCGGCCAGCATTCCGCCCGCGCTGTCCCCGACCACAACGCCGGGCGTGTCCAGCGCATCCCAGACCGCCAGCACATCCTGAATCTGCGCGGGCCAGCGATGTTCGGGCGCAAGGCGATAATCCACCGAAACCACCTGCAAGCCGGTGGCGTCGGCGATCTCGGCGCAGACGTCGTCGTGGCTGTCCAGCCCCCCGACCACGAACCCGCCGCCATGAATATAGACGACCGTCACCGCCGAGGCCTCACCATAGACCCGGCAGGGAACACCACCGACCGTCCGGTCCAGAACCGCCAGCCCCGGCGGGCGGGTGGCGCGGAACGCCGCGCACATGGCGTCATAGAAACGACGGTTGTCAGCCGCGCTGGCGCCATTCGCGTCGGCGGGATAAGAAGCCTCGGTCTTGGTAATGAAATCCAGCACTTGCGGATCAGATATCATGCGGCACCTTCGGAAATGCGGCGGGACAGCCAGGACGGGTCCATCTGCGGAACCGAGGCCAGCAATTGCCGCGTGTAATCGTGGCGCGGAGGGTCAAGCACCTCCGCAAGGTTTCCCTTGTCCATGATGCGCCCGCCCTTCATCACCACGACCTCGTCCGCGATGGCGCGGACCGTGGCAATGTCATGGGTGATGAACATATAGGACAGGCCAGTCTTGTCCTGAACCTTGCTCAGCAGGCGCAGGATCCCTTCCGCGACAAGCTGGTCCAGCGCGCTGGTCACCTCGTCGCAGATGATGAACTCGGGATCGGCGGCCAGCGCGCGGGCAATGCCGATGCGCTGCTTCTGCCCGCCGGACAACTCCCCCGGCAATCGGTCCAGAAAGCGCGCCGGCTCCATTTCGATCTGTTCCATCAGCTCGTGCAGCCGCGCTTCGCGCGCCTTGCCGCCCAGACCCAGATAGAATTGCAGCGGCCGTGACAGGATCTGCCGCACGGTCTGGCGCGGATTAAGTGCGGTGTCCGCGATCTGATAGATCATCTGGACCGCGCGTTTCTGTTCGGTCGTGCGATCGGCAAGACGGGGAGGCAGGGCGGTTCCGTTCAGTTCGATCCGGCCCAGCCTTGGCGGCAGCAGCCCGGTGATGACCCGTGCCGTCGTCGATTTCCCCGAGCCGGATTCGCCAACCACCGCGACGGTCGAGCCGCGCGGGATTTCGAATCCCACTTCCGAAAGCACGTCCATGTTGCCGTAACCGGCGGTCACGTTGCGGATGGCGATCATCGGCGCGCTTGCCTGCGGAAGGACGCGCGTCGGCCTGCGAAATTCGCGCACGGCCCAAAGCGAGCGGGTGTAGTCCTGCGTCGGCGCGGTCATCATGTGCTGGGTCGGGGCCTCTTCGATCTCGCGTCCGTGGCGCATGACCTTGATGCGGTCGGCCATTTGCGCGACCACCGCAAGGTCATGAGAGATATAGATCGCGGCGGCCCCGGTTTCCTCAACCGCGCGGCGAATGGCGGCCAGCACCCCGATCTGCGTGGTCACGTCCAACGCCGTTGTCGGCTCGTCAAAGACGATCAGGTCGGGCCGACAGGCCATCGCCATCGCAACCATCGCGCGCTGCAACTGCCCGCCCGAGACCTGGTGCGGAAAGCGCAGTCCGAAATTCTGGGGATCAGGCAGGTGCATTGCAGCATAAAGCTCGCGCGCGAAGGCTTCGGATTCAGCCCGACCGGCGGTGTGGTGAATTGCCGGGCCCTCGCAGAATTGCGCCAGCAGCCGCCAGGCGGGGTTGAAGCTTGCCGCAGCCGATTGCGCGACATAGGCGACCCGGCGACCCCGGAACGCGCGGCGCTGGCGGTCCGGCAATTGCAGCAGGTCTGTCCCGTCGAACAGGACACGCCCCCCGGCAAAGCGCAATCCGCCATGCGCGTAACCCAGCGCGGCAAGGCCAAGCGTCGATTTCCCGGCACCGGATTCGCCGATCAGGCCCACAACCTCGCCTCGGGCGACCTGCAGATCGACGCCGTGCAGGATCGGGGTCCAGCCCTCATCGCCCTTTGCCTCGACCTTGAGGTTCTCGATATTCAGCAGCATGGATCAGTCCTTCAGCCCGGATGCGCGGTGCAGCAGCCAGTCCACCACGAAATTGACCGACACCGTCAGAACCGCGATCGAGGCGGCGGGCATCAGCGGCGTGATATCCCCGAAGGTAATCAGCGCGGCGTTGTCCCGCACCATCGCCCCCCAGTCGGCCATCGGCGGAGGCAGGCCAAGCCCAAGGAAGGACAGCGCCGAGATCGTCAGGAAGACGAAGCAGAAGCGCAGCCCGAATTCCGCGATCAGCGGGGCCGAGATATTCGGTAGAACCTCACGCGTGATGATCCACCAGGTCCCCTCGCCCCGCAGTTGCGCAGCCTCGACATAGTCCATGACCATGACGTTCATCGCTGTGGCGCGGGCCAGTCGGAAGACCCGCGTGGAATCCAGAACCGCAATCACCACGATCAGATTGGCGACGCCCGGTCCCAGGGCCGACAGCGCCAGCAGCGTCAGGATAAGCGCGGGCACCGCCATCAGCACGTCGACCAGACGGGACAGGCCAAGATCGACCCAGCCCCCCAGCGCCGCGGCCAAAAGCCCCGTGACCGATCCGATGGCAAAGGCCAGCGCGGTCGTGACCAGTGCCACCCCAACCGTGTTCCTGGCACCCCAGATCAGGCGGGACAGCATGTCGCGGCCCAGCGTGTCGGTGCCAAGCGGATAGGTCGCGCTCCACGGCTCGAACTGGGCCCCCACGATCTCGGCCTCGCCATGAGGCGCAAGCATCGGCGCGAAAATGGCGACGACGGCATAGATGATGATGACGGCAACCCCCAGGATCGCGGTCGGCGGCATCGTCTTCAGCAACCGGATCATGACACTACCTCGGGTGCAGAAGGCGGGGGTTGGTCGCGATGGACAAAACATCGGCCAGCAGGTTCAGCAGGATATAGACCGCCGCGAAGATCAGCGCGCAGGCCTGCACCACCGGAATGTCGCGGTTCGTCACACTGTCGACCATCAATTGGCCAAGGCCCGGATAGACGAACACGACCTCGACGATGACCACGCCCGTAATCAGCCAGGCGATGTTCAACGCGACGACATTGACGATCGGGGCCAGCGCATTCGGCAGCGCGTGGCGGGTGACGACGCCCGCGCGCGACACCCCCTTCAGCCGGGCCATGGTGACATAGGGCGCGCCCAGCACGTTCACGACCGCCGCGCGGGTCATGCGCATCATGTGGGCGGTGACGACAAGAACCAGCGTGATCGCCGGCAGGAAGGCACGCGTCAGCATCTGGCCGAGGCTGGGCGAGGCGCCGGGATCGGCGATCGAGGGCAGCCAGCCCAACCGCACCGACAGCCAGAACATCAGGATATAGGCAATGAAGAATTCGGGAAACGAGATAGCCGTCAGCGTCGCCACATTGGCGATGCGGTCGAACCAGCTGCCCCGCCACAGCGCGGCCAGCAATCCAAGTCCCACCGCCAGCGGCACGGCGATCACCGCGGCATAGGCCGCCAGGAACAGCGTATTGCCCAGCCGCGCCGCCAGCAGTTCGCCCACCGGCCGGCCATTTGCCAGCGAGTTTCCGAAGTCGCCGCTGAGAACACCGCCAACCCAGCCCAGGTAACGCCACAAAAGCGGCTGGTCGAGACCAAGCTCACGCCGGAAGGCCGCAACCGTCTCGGGTGTCGCGGACTGGCCCAACACCTGCTGCGCGATATCGCCGGGCAGCAGGCTGACGGCCAGGAAGATCAGGACCGAGATCACGGCCAGCGTGAAGACCCCGATCGCCAGACGTCCAAGGATCATGCGCAGCAGGGGCCGCCGCCGGGCGGCCGCCGCCGTCATGCGATCGCCTCGCTCTGGCGGATGGCGCGCACGCCCTGCCCGGCATGTTCGGGATGGGGCGTGCTGTCCTGCGCCGCGATCCGGTCCAGTGCGGCTAGCAACAGGGATGGCATCGGCACGGCGCGTCCGGCATCGGTGTCGACATGCAGCAGCATGTGTTCGCCGGTCGCGGCCTCTGTCCCGTCATCGCGCAGGATCGCGTGATGCAGTCGGAAGCGTTTCTGATCATGGCCCAGCAGCCGGGTCCGCACGGTCAGCCGCTCACCCGCCTTCACCTCGGCGAGATGCCGGATATGGGTCTCGACCGTATAGGCGGAACGGCCCTGCGCACGATAGGCCGCGTCCAGCCCGATATGGATCAGAAAGGCGTCCGTGGCATCGCCCATGACCTGAAGATAGCGGAACTCGGTCATGTGGCCGTTATAGTCGACCCAGCCGCCAGCCACGCGGGTCTGGTGCAGCTCCAGCGGATAGCCCGAGGGTGCCGCCACCTCTCGCGCATAGAAGGCGTCTTCCTGCGCGCGGACGGTCTGGCCGACGCCCCAGTCATTGGCCTTGAGCGCCTGAAAGATGCCGACAAGGTTGTCGTCCCGGATCCGCTCAAGCTCGCGGATGGAATGGGCGCCGGACTGCGCGTCCGACTGCCCGGCGATCCGGTCGATCAGCGCGTCGTCCAGATCGGGCACATCCATCAGCTTGGTCCAGGGCCATTTCAGCGCGGGGCCGAACTGTCCCAGGAAATGGCGCATCCCCGCCTCGCCCCCGGCGATGCGATAAGTCTCGAACAGGCCCATCTGCGCCCAGCGAAGGCCGAAGCCGAAGCGGATGATGTCGTCGATCTCTTCGGTCGTGGCGATACCGTCATTGACCAGCCACAGCGCCTCGCGCCAGATGGCTTCCAGCAGGCGGTCGCCGATATGGGCGTCGATTTCACGCGCGATGCGGACGGGCTTCATCCCGACCGAGGTCAATACCTCGCTGGCCCGCTGCGCCGCCGCGCCGCCGCCGACGACCTCGACCACCGGCAGAAGATAGACCGGGTTGAAGGGGTGGGCCACAACGATGCGGTCGGGATGGCGCGCCGCTTCGCGCAGCTCGGACGGCTTGAAGCCCGAGGTGGACGACCCGATGATCGCCGAGGCGGGCGCCGCCGCCTCGATCTCGGCGATGATCCGGTGTTTCAGGTCAAGACGCTCGGGGACGCTTTCCTGAATATAGTCCGCGTCCGCCACCGCCTCGGCGATCGAGGACGCCCAGACGACCCGCCCCGAACGGGGCAGCGGGGCCTGAAACAGGCCCTGCCAGGCGCGCGTCGCATTCGCCAGCACCTCGCCAACGATCCGCTCTGCCTCGGGATGGGGGTCGAAAACGGTGACGTCATGGCCCGAAAGGACGAAGCGCGCGATCCAGCCGCCCCCGATGACACCCCCGCCGATTGCCGCGATCTTCATGCCTGCCACCACCGTTCCACGACCTTCCAACCATCAAGGAAGCGGTTCGACGCCACCTCGCCATGCGCGACCTTGTCATTGGCCACGTCGATATAGTTCACGAAGATCGGGATGATCGTCCCGCCATCCTCGCTGACCAGTCCCTGCATCTCGTGATACATTTCGGCACGCAGGCCATCGTCAAGCTCGGCCCGCGCCTTCAACAGCAGCTCGTTGAAGCGCGCGTTGTCCCAGTGGCTTTCGTTCCACTCGGCGCCCTTGGCATAGACCAGGCTGAACATGTCATCCTCGGTCGGGCGGCCGTTCCAGTAGCTGACGCAGAAGGGCTTCTTCAGCCAGACATTGGACCAGTAGCCGTCATCCGGCTCACGCTTGACGTTCAGCTCGATCCCGGCGGCCTTGGCCGATTGCTGGAACAGCTGGACCATGTCGAGCGCGCCGACCGAGGCCGCGTCCGAGGCCGAGATGTCCAGCTTCAACCCCTCCATCCCGGCCTGCTTCAGGTAGTGCTTGGCCTTGTCGGGATCATAGGCATGCTGAGCCAGATCCTTGGCATAGAAGCGGTTCGCGGGGGCAATGGGACTGTCATTGGCGATCTGGCCGTGCCCACGCAGCACCTTGTCCAGCACCTCCTGGCGGTTGATCGCGTATTTCATGGCAAGCCGCACGTTCGGGTCATTGAACGGCGCCTGGTCGCTGAACATCGGCATGGTGTAATGCGCCGTTCCCGTGACCTCGATCAGGTTCAGGCCGGGGCGGCGCTGCAGCAGGTGCAGGGTCGACAGGTCGGGCGAGTTGATGACATCCACCTCTCCGGTCATCAGCGCATTCTGCCGGGCGGTGGGATCGTTGATGGTCAGCAGGACCACTTCGTCGAACCAGGCGCGGTCGGATTTCCAGTAATCGTCGCGCCGCTTCAGGTTGATACGCACGCCCGGCTCGAAATTTTCGACCACATAGCCGCCCGAGCCAAGCCCGGACTGCCAGTCAAGCGTGCCGTCCTGTTTCGCGGGCATGATGACGAAGTGATAATCCGAAGTCAGATAGGCGAAATCGGCATTGGCCGAGGACAGTTCGAACACCACGACATTGTCGCCATCCGCGCGAATGTCCTTGACCTGCTCCAGCGAACCCTTGGCCCCGGACTTGGTGTCCGCACCGCGATGATGGTTGAAGGATGCGATCACGTCCGCCGCGGTGACCTTGCGACCATCGGAAAAGGTCGCGCCGTCCCGCAGGCGGAAGGTCCAGACCCGCGCCTCGGCATCGGGCTGATAGCTTTCGGCGAGTTCCGGAACGGCCAGACCCTTGGCGTCGATCTCGACCAGATTGTTGCAGACCCCAAGCATCGCGGTCACCACCGGCCCGGCGGCATAGGTCGCGGGGTCCAGCGAGTCCGACGTCGCCCCGCCGGCATGGCCGATGCGCATGGTCCCGCCACGTTTGGGTTCGGCGGCACGCGCCCTGCCGGGCAGGATCAGGCCCGCCGCCGCCACACCCGCAGCGCCGGCCAGAAGCCCGCGCCGCGTCAGGTTCAATCTGGAAATCGTCATATGCCTACCTGTTGATTTTATTGTGGATTGGTTGGTCTTCCGTAGGGGGTAAGACGACCCGCTAGCGGCGGGTCAGCTTCAGTTTCTCGCGTACCTCCTGCGGGCCCATGACTCGACAGCCCATCGTGGTCAGAATCGTCGACGCACGCTCGACCAGATCGCCGTTGCGGGCAAGCACCCCTTTTTCCAGCCAGATATTGTCCTCAAGCCCGACGCGGACATTGCCGCCAGCCAGCGCCGCCTGCGCGACATAGGGCAGCTGCATGCGCCCGATCGAGAACATCGAATAGGTCCAGCCCTTGGGGATGTTGTTCACCATCGCCATCAGACTGTTCGGATCGGCGGGCGCGCCATAGGGGATGCCCATGCACAGCTGGATCATCACCGGGTCATCGATCAGCCCTTCCTCGACCAGCGTCTTGGCCATCCACAGATGTCCGGTGTCGAACACCTCGATCTCTGGTCTGACACCAGCGGCCTTGATGCGCGCAGCCATTGCGCGAAGCGTGCCGGGCGTGTTCGTCATGACGTAATCGGCTTCGGCAAAGTTCATCGTGCCGCAGTCGAGGGTGCAGATCTCGGGCAGCAATTCCTCGACATGGACCAGCCGTTCCGTCGCGCCGACGATGTCGGACTGCGGCGACAGCGGCAGCGGCGCCTCGGCCGAGCCAAGGACGATATCGCCGCCCATGCCCGCGGTCAGGTTCAGCACGACATCGACGTCCGACGAGCGCACGCGTTCGACCACCTCGCGATAAAGCGCCGGATCGCGCGACGGAGCGCCGGTTTCCGGATCGCGCACATGGACATGCGCGATCGCGGCCCCTGCCCCTGCTGCCTCGATGCAGGCATCGGCGATCTGCTTGGGCGTGATGGGCACCAGATCGGATTTCTTGTGGCTTTGCCCCGACCCTGTCACCGCGCAGGTGATAAAGACGTCACGATTCATTCAGCTCTCCGGCAGGCTATGTCTGGTCCCAGCGTGACAGCGAATGCGCTGGCAGGATGTGCATAATTGGGCGTAATATTTGCTCATGTCGCCAAAATCTCCGCTTCATCTGACCTTTCTTCTGTTCGACGGCTTTTCGAACATGGTGCTGGCCAGCGCCATCGAACCGCTGCGCGCCGCCCGCGACCTGTCGGGGCAACGGTTGTTCTCGTGGCAAGTCTGCTCGCTTGACGGAGAGGCGGTGCAAAGTTCGTCCCGGCTGCAGATTTCGGTCGACCTGCCGCTGGAACGGGTCGGCGCCACCGATGCGCTGGTGCTGGTTTCGGGATACGGGATGCGCAACCACCTGCCCCGCGACGCAGCACAGACGGTGCTGCGCAAGGCCCGCGGATTGCCCCTGATCTGCGGGCTGGATACCGGCGCATGGTTGCTGGCGCGCATGGGCCTGCTGGCCGGGCGGCGCGCCACGATCCACTGGATGGAGCGCGAGGCTCTGGCCGAAGGCTTCCCCGAGATCATGGTCGTCCCGGACCCCTATGTCGCGGATGGCAATATCGTCACCTGCGGGGGTGCGCAAAGCGTGCTCAGTTGGTCGCTGGACATGATCGGCACCGAGGCGGGAGAGGCGCTGCGCTTTGACGTGGCCAACATGTTCGGTCGGGTCATGGGCCGCAGCACCGACCCCGTCGAGTGGCAGTTGCCCAGCCGCATGACCGATGCCGCGTTGCCGGCCGCCCTGCGCCGCGCGATCACCGCGATGCGCGAAACGGCTGAACAGCCCCTGCCCCTGCCGCGCATCGCGGAACACGCCGCCCTGTCCGCACGCAGCATGGACCGGTTGTTCCATGTCCACCTGGGCATGTCGTCGGGCAGTTATTACCGACAGATACGCCTGTCCCATGCCCGGGCGCTGGCACTGGAAACCGAACTGACGCTGGGCGAAATCGCGTCGCGCACCGGGTTTTCATCCTCATCGACCCTGGCCCGGGCCTATCGCAATGCCTTTGGCGAAACGATCCGCCGTTCGGTCGCGCACTGAAACCGGGGGGCGTCACTCGGCCGGTTTCAGGAAATCCTGCGGGATCGAGGCGGCATCGACGCTGACCGGGCGCAGCCAATACTGGTCCGCGGTCGCCGTCTTGATATCCGCGACATAGAAAAATCCCCGGATGCGAAGGCCCTGTCCCGAAGGCGCGCCGTTGAAGAATTCGCAGGCCGCCGTGTCAAAGGGATCGTCACCCGGAATCGGCAGGTCCATGCCCAGAAGCAGGTGGTTGTTCTCGGCATTCGGGCGGCCCGTAAGCGGGCCCGGTGCGCCATCCTGTGCAAGGGCATCACAGGCGACGCCCTCGGCATCGTCACCGGCACTGTCCCCGGCCAGCGAACCGAAGACCTCGTTCCCCAGAAAGCCAGCGAACTGCCAGTCGAGATAGACCAGAGGCGTCTTTGCGACCCCCTCGACGATCTGCTGGAAACGCGCACCGGCATCCGCAGTCGAAAGATCCAGCCGCTCGACAGATCTGGCAAAGGGAAAATCACCATTTCCGGCTGCAGCGCCCGCCAGGCCAAGGATCGCCGCAACCGATGTCACAATCAACCGCATCATCGCCAAAGCTCCCGCAACAATGATGATGGAAAAATACGCCCATCGTGGTATTCTGACAATTGAGCATTCCAATTCCGCATGCATGTTAAGTCGTTTTTTTGTTTCGGATCATTTTCTTCGGCATTTCTGAAGAGACCGGTCCCGCTTTGGTTAATGAGGGAGATAGACATGTCGATGGACCGCCGCATTTTCTTTGATCAGATCCGCCCCCTGTTCGGTGGACGCCTGAACCAGCCGCAAGTCGAAGGCATGGACGCCATCCTGAACAGCTGGGAACGACGCAACCCGAATGGAGACCTGCGCTGGCTGGCCTATGTATTCGCCACGGCATTCCATGAAACCGCCCGCACGATGCAACCGGTGCGCGAAGCGTTCTGGCTGTCCGAGAACTGGCGGCGTCGCAACCTGCGCTATTATCCCTATTACGGGCGCGGCTATGTCCAACTGACTTGGTCCGAGAATTATGCCCGCGCCGGCAGCTTCGTCGGCGTCGATCTTGTCCGCAATCCCGACCTTGCGATGCTGCCCGCTCATGCCGCGACGATCATCTTCGTCGGTATGGAGGCAGGCTGGTTCCGCGGAGATTCGCGCGGAAGACACACCCTGACACGCTATTTCAATCGCAACGTCAACGATCCGGTCGGCGCGCGCGAGATCGTCAATGGAAGGGAAATCAAGACGATAAACGGGCGCAGGGTGCTGATCGCCTCGGTCATCGCGGGCTATCACGACGCCTTCCTGCGTGCCGTCAATGCCGGGGCGCGCGCGGGTGTGGGCCTGCAAAGGGGGTTCGAAACCGCTATGCCGACCTCGCTGGACGACGATGTCTTCACCGAAGATTTCGCCCTTGGCCACGACGCTTTGCTGGCCGAGGCAGTGCCCGGCCCGCGGGGCGGAACCTTTGGCGATATTGCCGCGGCCCTTGCCGCACCCGAGGCGATGCCTGTCGAGCTGCCAGTGATGTCCGATGCCGCAGCGCCCATGATCGAGGATTTCGACGCGCACGCATCGGACAGCAGCGTTCTGCTGGATCGCACGGTCGAGATCGTGACCGCCTATCTGGATGGCAACAACAAGATCGACCATTCGGATCTGCCCGCGCTGATCACTGGCGTCTATCGCGCGTTGGCGGGCCTGACGATGGCCACCGCGCTGTCAGAGCCTCCGGGCTTCGACATGCTCGCGGAAGGCGAGAGCAGCGATCTGGCGGAACCGGAACCAGCAGCATCGAAGGCTGCGGCGACACGCAAGCGGTCGCGTGGGGGCCGGTCCAAAAGCTATGCCGACGGGCCGGCAACGGAGCATGTCTGAAATGGCCCCGGCGGCCCCCTACACAATATCGGACGGGGCCGCCAATTCCATGAAATTTCGATTCATTTATTCTGGATATTTGAAAACCTCCAGAAAAAGTGAAACGGCCGGGTTCCATCGATTTCGCACGCTTCACTTGATTGCCTGAATCAGACCATTACGATCCAGTTATTTTCAGATCCTTTAAATGTCGCTTGTTTGGGGTAAATTAATGGCAGAGCTGGCGAGCCTTGGGGGGATGGGCGCGAAGCGTGATTATATCGACTTGCGCGACCATATTTTTGCCCCCCGCTTCGACCTTCTCCCCTCGGAATACTTGCCACGGGATTCACTTTTCACGCCTGCAACTTCGGGAAATCTGCCTTTTGGCCTGCGCAATCAGGGGCAGCGCGGGAATTGCGTGGGACAGGCGCTTGCCAACCTGATCGATATCCAGATGCACATGCGCATGCCCCCCGGCGCGCCACAACGTCGTGTCAGCGCCGCGATGCTGTATCAGATGGCGATGTTTCACGATGTCGCGGACGAGGAGGGACAGGACGGCATCCGCTCGCTCCGCTCCGGCATCAAGGCGTTCTTTCATCACGGCGTATGCCCCGACGGCACCGAGGATGACGGCTGGCCGGATGACGACACTGTCCAGCGCCGCCGCTGGCCCAGCGAGGCGCAAGCCCGCGCGGCGCAGAACGTGACCCTTGGCGCCTATAGCCGCATCAGGCCGATCCTGCATCACTATCACTGCGCAATCCACGAAGCCGGCACCGTCCTTGTCAGCGCGCGACTGCACCAAGGCTGGGCCTCGCCCCAGCAGGGCCGGATCATTCCACAGGAACCAAAGGATGAGCTTTGCCACGCGGTAGTGATCGTCGGCTATAACTGCGAGGGGTTCATCGTCCTGAATTCGTGGGGCGAGGATTGGGGGGGCATTCCCCTGGGTGCCGAGCCAGATGCGCCACGTGCGCGCGGAATGGCGCTTTGGACCTATGCTGACTGGGCGAAAAGCATAGTCGACGGCTGGGTGCTACGGCTGGGGGTGCCGGGCCGCGACGCCTTTCTGGTCAGCGCGGGCCCACAGGGAACCGAGCGGGAAACAGAGACGCCGGGCTCGACCCCATATCGCATGCTGCAGGGGAATTTCGTCAATCTGGATGCCGGTTGTCCGCAGGAAACGGGCACCTATGCAACCCCTCAGGCCGCGATCGATTCCACCGTCACCGGCATCCTGGACCGGCTCAGGGGCGACAGTCGTGGCGTGGTGCTGAGCCTGCCGGGAGTCATGGAAACCGAAACCCAGGCCTTCGCCCGCGTCGTTCGGCAAAAGCTGAAATTCGAGTCCGAAGGCCTTGATTTCTTGACATGCTTCTGGTCCGCAAACTTCGCTGCAGACCTGGATGCCGTGCTGGAAGACATCTTCGAACGTTGCCGCAAGCAGGCCGGGGCAGCGGTCGAGTCGCTCGACCGGCTCTTCGAGCTGTCGGCACGCGGCTCGGGCCACGCCTTCTGGCGCGAGATCGAACGGCACGCCCTTTGCGCGGCACTGCCCGGCGGTGCCGATCCCGGCCACGCTGAGCCCTGCGCAGCCAGACGCCGAGGCGAACTTGGGGCGATTGTCGAACGCATCGCCGATGCCTGCGCAGAGCAGGCAAAGCCGCTCCACATTCTTGCGAACGGAGCCGGCGCGCTGGTTGTCGACGGGTTGCTGGAACGGTTTCGTCGGCGTGCGGTGCTCAGCGATCCCTTGTCCTGGGTGCCCGCGCTGGGAAGCCTCGTGCTGACCTTTCCGGCCGTCCCATTGCTCCAGGCCAATGAAAGACTGCTGCCGCTGGCGCGGGCGATGGCGGCGCGTGGCCCCGATTCCGGTGCCGCGATTATTGTCCCCACCCCCGATCTGGAGCGCAGGCTGACCGTCCACGGCTATGGGCGTTCGATCCTGCATCTTGCCTCGCGCGCCTTTCTGGAACGTGATGGCGCAAGCACGGACCAGCCGATGCTGGGCAGCTATCGCGCTGCAGAGCCAGATGCCCCGGGATCCGACCTGCTGGTCGATCCGCTGGCCGCGCATCCTGACCGGGTGGAACCGCCCTTTGTGCCCTTCGGCGGGTTTCCGGCCATCCGCCTGGAACAGCACGAGCTTGATTCCAGCCCCGACCTTGAAGACCGGATCCTGCGGACCATCAGGCAGGCCCCGCCCCCTTACCCGGCCGCGCGCACCCCGCGGCCCGCTTTCCCCACGGAGGATAGCATCATGACCTCACAGGAAATTCCGACCATCACAATGTCCGAGCTTCAGCAGAAGATCTCGGAAGGCACTCTCGATCCCGAGGCGGCGCGGTACTATTTCCGGTTGGACGAAGCCGCGTCCACTCCGTTTTCGCCCGTTTACCTACCCAATCCCGATTATGTCATCATGCCGGGGGCGGATTCGCGTTCGGCCCTGGCGCTGAACTCGGCCAACACCTTGGCCCGCTGGTCGCGGCTGGCGGCCTATTACAGCAAGATCGGACATGGTTATGACGGCCCGCGCCTTGCGGCCGAAGGTGACAGCTGGTTCCAATATCCGGTCCGGCTGTTCGACGTGATCGACTATGTCGCCGAACGCTATGCCGTCTTCGATTCCTCGGCTGCGGGCGACCTGCTGGAGAACATGGCCCGTCAGCGGGAATATATCGACGCCTTGCGCCAAAGCGGGGCGGATATCCTGCTGTTGTCGGCGGGGGGCAACGATGTCTGCGCCGGTGGCGCGCTGGCGGATCATCTTGAGGATTTCGACCCCGCGCTTCAGCCCGCCGATTACCTCAAGCGCGGGTACCAGGACCTTCTGGACAGCGCCATCGCCTTTTACGAGCGGATCTGCCGCGACGTGAACGGCCATTTCCCGGGCGTCACCATCATCACCCATGGCTATGACTATGTCGTGCCCTCGGGCGGGCGCTGGCTGGGTCGCCCGATGGAAAGTCGCGGGATCACCGATCGCGGCCTGCAAAAGCGCATCGCTGCCGAGATGATCGACCAGTTCAACCGCGCGTTGCGGCGCATGGCAGCCACCATGTCCCATGTCGCCTATGTCGATTGCCGCAATGCTGTTCCCGCCAACCAGTGGTTCGACGAGCTGCACCCCACCAATGCCGGCTTCGCTCCGGTGGCAGCCCGGATCCTGACCAAGGTCAAGGAGATCACCGAAAGCCGGCGCGAACGCGAGCTGATGGTCAATCGGGTCGTCCCCGGCGGCCGCCAGCAAGCGTCGCCGCAGTTGGTTCCGCAGTCTCTGGCCGGGTCGCGAAATCTGGCCCGCTCGCTGCATCTTGGCCTGAATGAGATCGATCCCGGGCATTATGCTGGCGATTCCGGGTATCTGCGCGGCTGCGAGAATGACGCCCGCGCGATGCGGGACCTCGCCGAGGCGCAGGGCTATGCCACGACCACCCTTCTGTCCCGTGAAGCCACCCGCGATGCCGTCATCGAGGAATTGCGCCGCGCGGCGCGCGATCTGCGCGCAGGCGACCAGTTTCTGTTCACCAATGCAAGCCACGGCAGTCAGCTTGCCGATTTCAACGGCGACGAGGGCGAGATCGGCAACCGCAATCCCGACAGCACGATCTGCCTTTACGACGGCCAGATGATCGATGACGAGCTGTGGTCCCTGTTCTCGCAGTTCCAAAGCGGCGTCCGCATCGTCATGATCTCGGACAGCTGCCATTCGGGAACGATCGCCCGCGCCCAGCGTATGGGCTTTGATCCGACCTCGCTGGCCTCGGTCGGGGCGCTGGACAATCCGGCGGCGCTGGCTGCGATGGCGGTTCGCGCCGATCCGGGCCTGCTGCCCAGAAGGCTGCGCGATGCGACGGCCAGTGCGGTGCAGGATCTGCATCGCGACTTCTATGCCGATCTGTCGCGGCAATACCGCCATGTCGACCGGCAAGTGCTGGCTTCACCCGTGCGGCCGGTGCTTGCGGCCTCGCTTCTGCAGTTCAGCGCCTGTCGCGACGATCAGGTGGCAATGGACGGAGAGGAGCACGGAGTCTTCACGGCAGCGCTGCTGAATGTCTGGGATCGTGGTGGCTTCGGGGGCAGCTATCGCCAGTTCCATGACCGGATCGTCGATGCTCTGGCAACGATGGAGCAGAAACCGGCGCTATTCACCCCCGCTCCCATCGATCCGGCCTTTCTGCGGCAGCGTCCCTTCACACTCGTCGGGGCCGAGCTGAACCGCGAAACCGAAGGCATGATGCGTCCGGCCGAAGCCACCTCTCCCGCCGCTCCGGAAGAGGATCGGACAGAGGCAACCGAAAGCATCGCCACGCTTGACGGAACCGAGGGGGCAGAAGATCCGGGCGAAGCCTTGGCTGCCACATCCCGTGCGTCGGCACCCGGTATCCCCGCCGCCACCATGCAGCGGTTCAGCAGCTTCATCGCGCCTCTGGGACTACGCCACTTCGCCGCGGAAGAGTTCCTGGCCCTTGGCGCGGGGCATTTCGGGGGTGGCGCGGCCCATGGCCTGAACAGCGCCCCTCCCGAACAGCTTTGGCCGAATATCTTGCCCACGGCCCAGGTGCTGGACCAGTTGCGCGCGCGGCTGGGCGTTCCGGTCACGATCAACAGCGCCTATCGCAATGCCGCCTATAATCAGGCGATTGGCGGAGAGCCTCATTCCTGGCACATGCAGTTCCGCGCCTGCGATATCTCGGCAGACGGCGCCTCGGCTCGCAAGGTCGCGGACACGCTGTCCGAAATGCGCGGCGAAGGCCTGTTCCGCGGCGGGATCGGGCGCTATGCGGGCTTCACCCATGTCGATACGCGCGGCGTCAATGCCGACTGGTCTGGCGCGGGCCGGGGTCTGGACGCCGGCCAGAATGCCGGGGCCACCACTGCCAGTCGCAGGTTGCGCGAATTCGCGCAGTCGATCCCGGTCGATCCGAAACAAGGTGGCCGCAGCCGCAGCACCGGACCGGGCGACCTCGCCGATGCCGATGCGGCGGTGAACGGCGCGCAGATCATGGCGCTGGACCGCAAGCTGTCGCCCGAATTGCGCAAGGCCGTGCTTTATTCGACTCAGTTCGCGCAGCGCGCCGCCAATGCCGCCGCCGATCCGGTCGAGGATCACGATACCTGGTGGCAAACGCTCAACTCAGCTCTTGGCGCGGTCGGGTGGAGCGTCCAGCAATCGACCTATCGCCGGGCATCGAACAGCGACCAGGACGCCACGCTCGACTCGCTGGCGATCGATGCGATTGCCGCACTGACCAGCGTCGCGGGCAAGCTAAATGCCATTCGCGCGGTTCTTGACGCGCTGCGCGGCGCGGCGGCCGGAGACAAACGCCTGAAACTGCTGGACCTGCACATGTCCGAGAAAGCCAGCGGCGCCTTTCAGATCGGCGAGACCGAACTTGGCGAGAATGACGAGGTGCTGATGAGCATTGGCGCGGTGCAATTCCGCAGCCTTGACACGCGCAAGGGCGTCCTGTTCGCGCAATGGGGCAAATCGGTCGACTCGGTCGGGATCGCGGCAGAGCGGATGATCTTCAACCATGACTTCTATGAGAACATGGCCCGATCGGTGGTCGAACAGCGCCTGACCGACGCGCAAAGCCAGATCCTCGCCTTCAAGCTGGAACGGCAGCCGTCCTGAGGGCGAACGGCAGGCGCGGGGCGATCTAGCCCCGCGCTGCCTTGGCGTCGGCCGCGGCAGGCTCGGGCTGCCCCTGCGCGGTTGTCATGCGGCCCTCCAGCGCCAGGGTGAAGGCCTCGAACCCCTCGGCAAAGGCGGTCACGCGTTCCTCGGGCCATTCCGCCAGGATCTCGGCGATCATGTCCAGCTTGACGCGCCGGATCTCGGAAAAGATGCGGTCGCCCGCTTCGGTCCTTTGCAGGACGGCGCGACGCGCATCCTCCTGCGAAACGGCGCGGATCAGGTAGCCCTGCTCGACCAGCCCGGCGACAAGGCGGCTGGCACGCGACGGATCGACCCGCAACTGCCGCGCGATGTCGCCCACCGAAACCTCGCCTTCAACATGGCGGGGATCTTCACGGCCCGGCTGTGCGGGGACAAGCGTCAGCGCGTCCAGATCGGATATGTCCAGGCTTGGCGCGACATTGGCCAGCGCAAGCCTGCCGATCACCCGGCGACCGATCAGGACCCGGAACCGTCCCATCGCGGCCGAGATCCTGTCCAATCCCGCCTGCTTGCGCGCCTCGTTCACCACGTCCATCCTTTCCCGCAGAATTTATGTGCGGTTGACATATATATGATCTTTGCACATATATGGCGACAGTCATCGCGTTGCAACGATTCGCAGCCGGAAGCAGGTTCCAATTCATGTCCAATCACGTTCAGCCCACGGTCGGGCCTTCGGGTCTGACCCATCGTCGCCGCATGGCGATCTTTTCATTTCTGATGCTCAGCCTGTTCATGGCAACCTTGGACAACCAGGTCGTATCGACTGCGCTGCCGACGATCATCGGCGAATTCGGCGCGATCGAGCGTTTCGCCTGGATCGGCTCGGCCTATCTTCTGGCGCAAAGCGCGATCATGCCGGTCTATGGCAAGCTGGGCGACCTGTTCGGGCGCAAATACGTCATGATGTTCGCGGTCGGCCTGTTCACCATCGGATCGCTGCTTTGCGGCCTGTCCTGGTCGATGGACAGCCTGATCGCGGCGCGCGTCTTCCAGGGCCTGGGCGCGGGCGGGATCATGGTGTCGATCTTCTCGATCAACGCCGACCTGTTCGAGCCGCGCGAGCGCGCGCGCTATCAAAGCTTTTCCAGCCTGGTCCTGATGGCATCCGGGTCGATCGGTCCCACCCTTGGCGGCACGATGAGCCAGTATCTGGGCTGGCGCTCGATCTTCCTGATCAACCTGCCCATCGGCATCATCGCCTTGGCGGGGCTGATGTTCATGCTGCCCTATCGCCGCCCTGAACGGCAGCCCAAGATCGACTATGTTGGCGCGTTGACGCTGGCCATCGCGATCTCGGGGCTGGTTCTCTGGGCGGACAGCCAGTCGCTGTTTGGCTCGCTGACGGCCTGGCCCTCGCTTGCGCTGCCCGTGATCTCGGCGCTGGCCCTGACCATCTGGCTGCGAGTCGAGCGTCGCGCGGCCGAACCCGTCATTCCGTTGGGGCTGTTCCGCGACCGGAATTTCTCACTGCTGCTGATCGTTGGCATCGTCAGCGGCGGAATCGGCATCGGGCTGGTCAACTATCACGCGCTGTTCCTGCAGATGACGACAGGCCTGTCTCCTGCCCACGCGGGCCTGTTCTTCATCGCGATTACCGCTGGTATCGCCGGCGGATCGCTGACCGCGGGGCGGCTGATCTCGCGCACGGGGCACTATAAGCCCTGGCTGGTGCTGGGCCTGTTCCTGTCAACCCTGTGTCTGGCCGGACTGATGGTGCTGCCGCTGCACGTGCCCTTCTGGGCTGTCGCCGCGGTCCTGCTGGCGCAGGGCATCGCCATCGGGCTGGGCCAGCAGGCACCGGTGATCGGGGTGCAGATCGCCTCTCCGACCAAGGATGTGGGTGCAGCGACGGGCGCGGTGACGCTGTCACGCATGGGGGGCGCGGCCCTTGCAATTTCTATCTACGGCGCGATCCTGACCGACCAACTGATGCGGGCAGTGGTGCCGGGCGTCGGTTCCATCGCCGAGATGACGCCGGACCGTATGGCGGCCCTGCCCCCCGCTGCCCGCGAGGGGGTGGCTGCCGCGTTCCGAGGTGCCTTCGACTGGGTCTATTTTTCGGCGGTCGTCATCGCGGCGGTCGGCTTCCTCGCCGCGGCCATGTTGAGGCCGGTCCAGCTGGCGCCGATTGGCGAAGCGGAAAAGCCGCAGGCAAAGCCCGCCGACATGCAGGCCGCGCCCCGCGCCGGCTGACCCTATCCTGACAGAACGGGGCGCGACGATCCTGCGCCCCGTTCGCGCGGATTTAGATGCGCGAGCGGCTCGCAAACATCGGCCCGCCGCGCCAGCGCGGAAAGCCGTAGCCGTGGATCTTGACCAGATCGATATCCGCAGGGCTGGCGGCAATGCCTTCGTCCAGGATTGCCTGCCCCTCGGCCGCCATCTCGCCAACCAGAACGGCGGCAATCTCATCCTCGGTCATCCCCGTTTCGGGAGCAACCTGCCCGCGCAGCAGTTCCGCGACGACCGCCGAGACCTGCGGCCGACGGTCGCCCGCGACATAATCATACCAGCCGCCACCGGTCTTCTGCCCCTTGCGACCCGCACGAACCAGGATATCGCCCAGTGTCTCGGGCACGTCCTGACCCTTGGCGCGCGCGCCCTCACGCTGCAGGAAGGCGATGTCGAGCCCGCCCAGGTCCTGCGCCTCGAACGGTCCCATCGCAAGGCCATAGCCCCGCATCGCCGCGTCGATCCGCGCGATGGGCACGCCCCGCCGAAGCAGCCCTTCGGCCGCAGCGCGATAGCGTTTCAGGATCCGGTTTCCGATGAATCCATCGCAAATACCTGATTGCACGGGTATCTTCTTCAGAAGGCGTCCAAGAGCAAAGCCGGTCGCCAGCGTCTCGGGCGAGGTGTCAGGCGTGGGCACGATCTCCAGCAGCTTCATCACATTGGCCGGGCTGAAGAAATGCAGGCTGATGAAGCGATCCGGGTTTGGCAAAGCCTCGGCAATCTCGCGCGGGTCAAGATACGAGGTATTGGTGGCCAGCACCGCATCCGCGCGGCAGACCGCACCAAGCTGGGCAAAGACCGCGCGCTTGACGCCGATTTCCTCGAACACGGCCTCGATCACCATGTCCACATCGGCCAGCGCCTCGTAATCGGTCGTTCCGGTGACGCCATCCCTGAGAGCTTGCGCCTGAGCTTCGGTCAGTTTGCCGCGCTTGACCCCGCCCTCGAAGACATTGGCGACATTGGCGAGACCACGCGCGACGGCATCGTCGTCGCGCTCGATCAGGATGACCGGTAGACCCGCGTCGCGGATCGCCGAGATAATGCCTGCGCCCATCGTGCCGCCGCCAATGACGGCAATCTTCTTTAGCGGCAATGCCGCGACATCGCGCAGGGCAGCCGGACGGGAGGCTGCACGCTCGGCAAAGAAGACAGTGCGCAGGGCGGCGGCCTGTTCCGTGCCGCGCAGCTCCATGAAAGTCTTGCGTTCAAAATTCATCGCATCCGCGAAGGGTGCTTCAGCGGCCTTGCGGATCGAGGCCAGAACGCGGGCGGGCGCGGCCGCGCCTTTGGCGGATTTTGCGACGGCTTTCTCGGCGTCAAGCCAAAAGGCCGCATCGGGGGTCTCGATCGGGCGGGCCGAAACCGGCAGCGGCAAGGGCTGTTCGATCGCCGCGCGGGCAAAGGCCACGGCACCTTCCAGCAGATCGCCCTGAATCACCGCGTCGATCAGACCTGCGGCCAGAGCTTTCGGCGCGCGCAGCGGCTTGCCGGTCGTCGCCATCTCGACCGCCTTTGCAACGCCGCAAAGGCGCGGCGTGCGCACCGTGCCACCCGCGCCGGGAATGATGCCCAGCGTCACCTCGGGCAGGCCGATCTGGGCATCGGCCAACGCCACGCGGAAACGACAGCCAAGGGCGATCTCGAAGCCGCCACCAAGCGCCGAGCCGTGAATCGCCGCGACCCAGGGCTTTTCCGCCGCCTCGATCCGGGCGACCAGATCGGGCAGATGAGGCTCGACCGGGGGCTTCCCGAATTCCGTGACATCCGCGCCTGCGATGAAGGTCCGACCCGCGCAAACCAGCACCACCGCCCGGACAGAAGGATCGGCGTCCAGTTCTGCCACGGCGTCCCAAAGCCCTTGGCGCAGCGCCAGACCCAGCGCGTTGACGGGCGGGTTGTCCACGGTGACGGTGGCGATTTCGCCGATACGGGCAATGGTGACGACGGACATGTTCAAATTCCCAAGTAAGCTTCGCGAATGCGGGGATCGGCGATCAGTTCGGCCGCCGCGCCCTGCATGGTGATTTGGCCGGTTTCCATGACATAGCCACGGTCAGCGATCTTGAGCGCGCCGAAGGCGTTCTGTTCGACCAGCAACACGGTGACGCCAAGCGCCTTCAGCCCGCTGACCACGTCGAAGATCTGCTGCACGATGATCGGAGCAAGCCCCATCGAAGGCTCGTCCAGCAGCAGGCAGCTTGGCCGCCCCATCAACGCACGGGCCATTGCCAGCATCTGCTGCTGGCCGCCCGAAAGGCCCCCCGCCGCCAGATTGCGCTTCTCGCGCAGGATCGGGAACATGGCGAAGGCGTCGTCCATGTCCTTCTGGACCCGGTCGTCATGGAAAAGGAACGCCCCAAGCCGCAGGTTTTCCTCAACCGAAAGGTTCGTGAAGATCTGCCGCCCCTCGGGCGATTGCGCCAGCCCCCGCGACAGCCGCTTATAGGCCGGAACGGTGGTCAGCGCCTCGCCCCGGAAGGTGATCTTGCCTGCGGATACCGGCTGCACGCCCGACAGGCAGCGCAGAAGCGTCGTCTTGCCCGCGCCATTCGCGCCCACCACGGTGACAATCTCGCCGCTGTCAACCTGCAGATCCAGGCCGTGCAGCACCTCGATCCGGCCATAGCGCGAGCGCAGTCCCTCAACTGTCAGCATCGGCGGCCTCCGTTCCCAGATAGGCGGCGATGACCGCCGGGTTGCGGCTGACCTGTTCGGGGGGGCCTTCGGCGATCTTCTCGCCGTGATCCAATACGACGATATGGTTCGAGATGCGCATCACCATCTTCATGTCATGCTCGACCAGCAGGATTGCGACGCCGGATTTGGCGACCTCGGCGATCAGGTGGTCGATTTCCTCGGTCTCGACGGCGTTGCAACCGGCGGCGGGCTCATCCAGCAGCAGCACAGCCGGGTTCATCGCCAGCGCGCGGGCGATCTCCAGTCGCTTGAGAGAGCCATAGGACAGGTTCCCGGCCTCGCGGTCAGCGGCCCGGTCAAGTCCGACACGGGCCAGAAGCTCGCGCGCACCCTCCTCGGCCATGCGCGAACGACGCCTCGACGAGGGCAGGTTCAGAAGATCAGCAAGAACCGGTCCGCATTCCCGCAGGTGAAAGCCCGCCATGGCGTTTTCCAGCACCGTCATGTTCTGAAATATCTGAAGGTTCTGAAACGTGCGGGACATGCCGCGCGCGGCCAGCAGGTAAGGCTCCATCCCGGTCACGTCCTCACCCTTCAGGCGGACGCGGCCCGAACCGGGGCGATAGACGCCCGAAATCATGTTGAACAGCGTGGTCTTGCCCGCGCCATTCGGCCCGATGACCGAGACGATCTCGCCCGGTTCAACGGAAAAGCTGACATCATGGACGGCGCGCAGCCCGCCAAAGGCGATGCCAAGGCGCTCGATCTGCAACAGGCTCATTCGCCCCTCCCCCGGATCTTGCGCATGATCGAGGGCACCAGCCCTTCGCGCAGAAAGATCATCACCAACATCATGACAAGGCCAAGGATCAGCTGTTCATATTCGGCGAACACGGTCAGCACCTGCGGCAAAAGCGTCAGGATGCCCGCGCCAAGGATCGCGCCGGGGACAGACCCCACCCCGCCCAGCACGGCCATCGTCACCATTTCCACCGAATGCATGAAGCCCGCGATGTCCGGGGTGACGAACTTGTTCTGAAGCGCCAGCAGCGACCCGGCCACCGAGGCATAGACTGCCGAGATCACGAAAGCCTGCAGCTTGACCCGCGCGACATCGATGCCGACGGTCCCGGCGGCGATCTCGGACCCGTGCAGCGCGCGCAGCGCCCGTCCGGTCGGACTGGCATGCAGGTTCAGCGCGATCCAGGCCCCGATGACAAGGCAGAGCCCGGTAAAGGCATACCAGAATTCCCCATTCGAGAGGTTCAGGCCCCAGTCCTTCAGCAGCCCCCGCAGGCCCAGATCCGCAACCTCGATCCCGTCCGGGCCCTTGGTCAGGTGCCGTTCGTTGTTCAGGACCATCGCGACAAGAATACCGAACCCCAGCGAGGCGACGCCAAGGTAATAGCCCTTGAGCCGCAGGATTGGCTTACCGACAAGATAGGCAAGGATGGCCGAGATGACCGCGCCCAACACCACGGCCAGCGCCGGGTGCAGGCCAAGATGCACCGGGGCCAACGCGCAGGCATAGCCGCCGATCCCCGCAAAGCCGGCATGACCCAGGCTGATCTGCCCGGCATAGCCGGTCAGGATCACGATGCCGGTCACGGCCAGCGCATTGACGAAGATCAACGCGCCGACGCGGAAGTAATAGCCCGAGGGAAAGAAGAAGGGCGCGGCCGCGATCAGCACGGCCATGGCAAGAATGGTCAGGTGTTTGCCGGAAATGCGCATGTCAGACCCGTTCCGTTGATTTCCGGCCAAACAGGCCCTGCGGCATGAAGAACAGGACCGCCAGGATCACGACAAAAGCCGCCGCCTCCTTGTATTGCGAGGAGAGGTAGCCCGCGGTCATCGCCTCGATCAGTCCCAGCAGAAGCCCGCCCGCGAAAGCGCCCTTGGGATTGCCCATGCCGCCCAGCATCGCGCCCGCAAACCCCTTCAGCGCAAGGCCAAGGCCCACGTCATACGAGGTCATCGTGATCGGCGTGATCAGCACCCCCGCGAAGGCTCCGATACCCGCCGAAAGCGCGAAGGACAGCGTCATCACGAAATCCGTATTGATCCCGACAAGCTGCGCGGCCAGCCGGTTGTTAGATGTAGCGAGCACCGCGCGGCCAAGGATGGTGCGGGTGAAGAACAGCCACAGCCCGACAAAGACCGCAAAAGCCCCGCCGATGGCCCACAGGCTTTGCGACAGGATCGTGGCCCCCATGACATGGATCGGGTCATCGCCCGAAAAGGCCGGGAAACTGTGGATCTGCTTGTCGAAGATCAACTGCGCCGCGCCCCGGATGAAGATCGAGGCACCGATGGTGATGATGATCAGCGACACGACCGGGGCCCCGCGCGCGGGCTCGATCGCCAGCTTGTTGAGCGCGACCCCGACCGCCGCTGTCGCGGCAATCGCGACAAGGGCGGCCAGTGGCAGGGGCAAGCCCGCCGCCGTGGCAAAGACGGTGATCATGCCACCCAGCATGACGAATTCGCCCTGTGCGAAGTTCACCACCCCCGAGGCGTTGTAGATGATCGTGAAGCCAAGCGCGACAAGCGCGTAGACCGCTCCGACGGTCAGGCCTGAAAACAGGAATTGCAGGAATTCGGACATGCTGGGTCCTGTGGCTAAGGGCTCAGGGCGAATGCGGCCCCGAAGGCGGGGCCGCGGGGATCATTCGACGATGGTCCAGTCCCCGTCCTTGATCTCGAGCATCCGGAACGCGGTCAGGTCGAGGCCAAGGTGGTTTTCGGGTGACATGGTGTAGATGCCGGTCGTGCCCGCCAAACCAGAGACCGTCTCCAGCGCATCGCGGATTGCCTCAGGCTCGGTGCTGCCCGCACGGGTGATCGCGTCGACCAGCAGCGAGAAGCCGTCATGGGCATAGCCGCCGAAGGTGCTGACCGGGACCTTGTATTTCGTCTCGAATGCCTCCTTGTAGGCGGCAACCACCGGTTTTTGCGCATCGCCATCGGCCAGCAGCCCCGCGACCAGCAGCGCCGTTCCGGGCAGGCGCACACCTTCGGCGGCGTCCTTGCCGGCAAGTTCGATGAACCCATCGGACGCCACGCCATGCGACTGGTAAAGCGGCAGGCCGATCGCCAGCTGCTTGTAGTTCCGCGTCACGATCGACGGACCCTGACCAAAGCCCGGGTTCAGCACGGCCTGAACGCCTGCGGCATTCTTGATCTTGGTCAGCTGCGCCGTCATGTCGGCGTCCTTCGGGTCATAAGTCTCGTCCGCGACGATCTCGATCCCGTATTCGCCGATGACGTCCTTGCACTGCGCCTGCATCGACGCGCCGAAACCGTCCGTTCCCGAGATCAGGCCGATCTTGGTGATGCCCTGCTTCTTCATGTCCTCGAAGATCTTCTGGCAGGCCATGCGGTCGGTGTGCGGGGTCTTGAACGTATAGGGCTTGACCGGCTGGATAATGTCGATCGCGCCCGCCAGCGAGATGAATGGGATCTCGGCATCCTCGGCGACCGACAGGATCGACATCGAGGTTCCGGTGGTGGTGCCGCCAATGATCGCCTGGACCTCGTCATCCTCAATCAGGCGGGTGGCGAAGGTGCGCGCCTTGTTGGCGTCGCCACCATCGTCATACAAGACCAGCGCGACCTCTTCGCCGTTGATCCCGCCCTTGGCGTTCAACTGCTCGACCAGCATTTCAAGCGTCTTGGCCTCGGGATCGCCCAGAAAGGCGGCAGGGCCGGTGGCCGAGATCGAGGCGCCGACCTTGATTTCAGCGCTGGCGGCGGTCGCAAGGCCAAGCGCGATCAGCGCGGCCGGAACGGTCGTGGTCAGGGTCTTCTTCATGTCGTCTCCTCCCAGAGAACTTGATACGGATCAGGCAGCAGCAGGGCGTCGCCACATCACCCGGCGGAAACGGGTGGCGACGAAGGCGGTATCGGTCAGGCTGGCATTGCCGGCGGGATTGGCGCCGGTGACGTGAAAATCGCTGAAGGCCGCCGACTGGTTGACGAAGATATTGCCGGTGAGGTTGATCGACAGGTTCACCCCGGCATCCGCAAACGCCAGCACGGCGCGGGCAATGCGGCCCTCGTCCAGATCATAAAGCGCCGCCGTGATCGCGCCCTTGTCACGGGCGAGGCTGGCGGCGCGGGCGATGCCCGCATCTGCATCATCGACCGCGACCAGATAAGTGATGGGGCCGAAACATTCCCGCTCGCAAGCCGGGTCGCCATCCTCGACCGCCAGCAGCAACGGCGTCGCGGTGCGTCCTTCGCCCAGCGGCGTCGAGTCGCGGATAACCCGTCCGCTCGCGCGCGCAGCATCGATTCGCGCCAGCGTCGCCGGATTGGCGATGGCCCCGCAAACACCCGCCGCGCGAGCCGGATCGGAAAGAAGGGTATCGATCGCGGCCGCGATGGCCGATGCGACCTGATCGAAGCTTTTCCACCCCTGATCGGTCTGGATGCCCCGGCGCGGGATATGGATGTTCTGCGGCGCGGTGCACATCTGGCCCGAATAAAGCGCCAGCGAGAACGCAAGATTCGCACACATGCCCGCAAGATCGTCGGTCGCGGCAATGGTGACCGTGTTGACGCCCGCCTCTTCACTGAAAAGCGCGGCAGTCGTGTTCCTCCGCAACCAATCCCCGAATGTGCCGGAGCCGGTATAATCGATCAGGCGGACCGCCGGGTCGGTTGCAAGCTGTTTGGTGATCTCTGCCCCCGGCCCGTCCACGGCCAGAAGCACGGCATCGGCGGGAAGTCCGGCTTCGTCCAGCACCTCGCGCAATACGCGCACGGTCAGCGCAAGCGGCAGGATTGCGGCCGGATGGGGCTTGATCACGACGGGGTTGCCGGTCGCGAGGCTGGCGAAGATGCCTGAATAGGAATTCCAGGTCGGAAACGTGTTGCAACCGATCGCCAGCGAGACCCCGGCCGGAACCACCGTCCAATGCTTGTCCAGCACGACGGGCGCGCCTTTGCCCTGTGGCTTTTCCCAGCGCGCAGCGCCGGCGAATCGGGTCATTTCGTCCCAGGCCATCGCCACGGCCTCAAGCCCGCGATCCTGCGCATGGGGCCCGCCAGCCTGGAACGCCATGGCGAAGGCTTGCCCGGTGGTGTGCATCGTCGCATTGCCGATCAGGAAGCTCATGCGGTTCAGCCGAACCAGCGCCTCAAGGCAGGCACCGACCCGAACCTCGATTTCCGCCTGCGCAAGGGCGGGTGCTGCGGCCTGCGATGCGGCGATCAGGGTATCGACCGATGCCGAGGGATAGGAAATTTCCAGTGCCGGGCCAAAGGGTGACTGCTCGGCACCAAGGCGGCTTTCTTCGGGATGGCCGGGCAGATCAAAGGGGCGACGCTGCAACGCGGTAAATGCGACGGCTCCGTCCTCACGCGCAGTCTCGCCATAGATCTTGCCGCTGGGAACCTCGGGAAACGGGGTCCAGAATTCTCGCCGGCGCAATGCGGACAGAGCAGTGTCCAACATCGGCCGGTGGCGGTCGAAAAACTGTGACATGGCATCCCTCCCAAACGCGTCATATTATCATTGACCGACCGGTCGGTTTATGCAACAAAAATCTTCGAGGAGCCTCGGAAGATGAGGCAGGGAGTTTCAGACATGACAGAAACGGTTCTGGTCACGCTGGTCGATGGCGTCCTGACGCTGACCCTCAACCGCCCGGAAAAGCTCAATTCCTTCAACGAGGAAATGCATCTGGCCCTGCGCGCGCAGATCGAACGCGCCCATGCCGACCCTGCTGTCCGCGCGGTCCTGCTGACGGGCGCGGGGCGTGGCTTCTGTGCCGGTCAGGATCTGGGGGACCGCGATCCGCGCAAGGGCGGTCCTGCCCCGGATCTGGGACACACGCTCGAAACCTTCTACAACCCGACGCTGCGGCTGCTGCGCAATCTTGAAAAGCCGGTCATCTGCGCGGTCAACGGCGTGGCGGCGGGCGCAGGCGCAAATATCGCCTTTGCCTGCGACATCGTGCTGGCGGCCCGATCGGCAAAATTCATCCAGGCATTCTCGAAAATCGGGCTAGTTCCCGACGCGGGTGGAAGCTGGAGCCTGGCCCGCATCCTGGGCGAGCCGCGCGCCAAGGCGCTGGCCCTGACGGCCGAGCCGCTCAGCGCCGAGCGGGCCGCAGATTGGGGCCTGATCTGGAAGGCGCTCGATGACGAGACCCTGATGACCGAGGCGGCGGCACTGGCAGCCTCGCTTGCCGCGGGGCCGACGCTGGGTCTGGGGCTGACCAAGCGACTGATCCAGTCTGCCGCGACCAACAGCCTGGACGAACAGCTTGATCTGGAGCGCGATTGCCAGCGTCAGGCCGGCCGCAGCAGCGACTATGCCGAAGGCGTCACCGCCTTTCTTGAAAAACGCAAGCCGGAGTTCAAAGGTCAATGAAAGCCCTTGCCAAGATGACCCCGCAAGAGGTGGCCGAGGCATCGGCCAAGGCCATGTGGAACGACGACTCGGCAAGCCAGCGACTGGGGATGAGCCTGGATCACATCGCGCCGGGCGAGGCGGACCTGACCATGACGATCACCGCTGACATGTCGAACGGGCACGGAAACTGCCACGGCGGCTATATGTTCACACTGGCCGACAGCGCCTTTGCATTTGCCTGCAACAGCTACAACCAGCTGGTCGTGGCGCAGCACTGCGCGATCACCTATCTTCAACCCGGCCGGATCGGAGACCGGCTGACGGCCCAGGCCCGCGAAGTCTCGCGCCGGGGTCGTTCGGGGATCTACGACATTCGCATCACCAACCAGCACGGCGAGCATGTGGCCGAATTCCGCGGCCATTCGCGCACCGTCAAGGGCACCCACCTGCCGGTCGAAGACTGACCGGAACCGCATTTTGCATAGGGAGGAAACCATGCAAGACCTGTCCCCGATGACCGAAGGTCTCGAACCCGTCGAGACCGCCTCGCGCGATGAGATCAGCGCGCTGCAACTCCAGCGCATGCAATGGTCGCTGAAGCACGCCTATGAGAACTCGCCCTTCTACCGCAGGCGTTTCGACGAGATGGGCGCCCATCCAGACGATCTGAAATCGCTGGCCGACATTGCAAAGTTTCCCTTCACCGTGAAGCAGGATCTGCGCGATACCTATCCCTTCGGCATGTTTGCCACGCCGCGCGAACAGCTGGTGCGCATTCACGGCTCGTCAGGCACCACGGGCAAACCGACCGTCGTGGGCTATACGCAGCGAGATATCGACACCTGGGCGACGCTGATCGCCCGTTCGATCCGTGCGGCGGGTGGGCGTCCGGGCGACATGTTGCACAACTCGTATGGCTACGGCCTGTTCACCGGCGGTCTAGGTGCCCATTACGGCGCCGAGAAGCTTGGCTGCACCGTGGTCCCGATGTCGGGCGGCATGACCGAGCGCCAGGTGACGCTGATCAACGACTTCAAGCCGCGCATCATCATGGTGACGCCCAGCTACATGCTGTCGATCCTTGACGAATTCCGCCGCCAGGGCCTCGACCCGCGCGAAAGCTCGCTGGAAATCGGTATCTTCGGGGCCGAGCCCTGGACCAATTCGATGCGTCAGGAAATCGAAGAGGCCTTCAATATGCATGCCGTGGACATCTACGGCCTGTCGGAAATCATGGGCCCCGGCGTCGCGCAGGAATGCGTCGAGACCAAGGACGGGCTGCATGTCTGGGAAGACCATTTCTATCCCGAGATCATCGATCCGGTCACCGGCGAGGTTCTGCCCGACGGCGAGTTGGGTGAGCTGGTCTTTACCACGCTGACCAAGGAAGGTCTGCCGATGGTCCGCTATCGCACGCGCGACCTGACCCGCCTGTTGCCGGGTACCGCGCGGTCGATGCGCCGGATCGAAAAGATCACGGGACGCAGCGACGACATGATCATCCTGCGGGGCGTCAACGTCTTCCCGACCCAGATCGAAGAGCAGATCCTGAAATGCGAGGGCCTCGCCCCACATTTCCAGATCGAGCTGAACCGCGACGGCCGCATGGACAACATGACCGTCCATGTCGAATGCACCCCCGAGATGCGCGACGAATCCGCGCGCGCAAAATCGGCCAAGGAACTGTCGCATCATATCAAAAGCGTGGTCGGGGTTTCGACCCGGATCAATGTCACCGATCCGAACGGCATCGCCCGTTCGGAAGGCAAGGCGAAGCGGGTGGTGGACAACCGCCCCAAGGAATGACGAAAGCCCCGCGCCGGGGACATGACAATCGGCGCGGGGAACGCTAAGCCGACGGGAGGAAAGGCTTTACCGTCGGATTTCGGAAACGTCTTTGAAGAAGACGAAAGGTATTTCATGGCTCGGACACGAGCAGTCGATTTCGATGAAAAGCGGCGCGGGATTCTGGACAGCGCCGCTGCGGTCTTTGCCGAACAAGGCATGGAAAAGGCCTCGATGGCGCAGATCGCGGCCCATGGCCAGGTCTCCAAGGCACTGCTTTACCATTATTATCCCAGCAAGGGCGAGTTGATCTTCGCGATCATCATCACCCATCTGGAAGAACTGATCGAGGCGATCGAAAGCGCCGATGACCCGACGCTGGAATCTCAGGCTCGCCTGCGAAAACTGGTCGGGACGGTGCTGGAAAGCTATCGCGGTGCGGACAATCAGCACAAGGTGCAGCTGAACGCGACCTCTGCCCTGACCGATGAACAGAAGGCCGAGATCCTCGCCATCGAAAAGCGTATCGTGCGCCATTTCGCGCAACTTCTGCGCGAGATCAATCCGAGCCTCGACACGCCCGAACGCCCGCTTCTGACCCCCGTCACCATGTCGCTTTTCGGCATGATGAACTGGGTCTACATGTGGTTCCGGGACGGCGGCCGCATCTCTCGCGAGGACTATGCCGACGTGGCAACGACCCTGATCCTGGAAGGGATCAAGGCGGTTCGGTGAAGCTGGGGGCGTGGAAAGAAGTTGGGGCGCGAAGCGTTCGCTTTCGCACTCACCTATCTCGATCTGTCCTGCATCCTTGCGCCTTCCGAGGTAATCGGCCCCAATCAGATCATGGGCCGAAACGCCTTGGATTTCGGTTTGGCCAGCTTTTCCTGAACTGAGTTCACCGACAAGCGCAAGACGGCTGATGCAAGTTCAGCACATCGCGAACCCGCGATCACGCTGCCCATCAGATATTCTCGCCAGCACAAAGGCGGTGCCAAGGCACCGCCCCCTTTGGCGTCACTCCGCAGCCTGCACGGCTGCGGGCCAGGTCTTGGCGACCATGGTCAAGACGTCGTATTGAGCCACCACCTCGGATTTCTGGTTCGTGACCTGGCAATCCCAGCGCACCTCGCCATGGTCGGCATTGGCGCGCGGGTTGATCTCTTTGCAGGTCAGGCGGACCTGCAGCGTATCGCCGAAATAGACCGGGGCCAGAAAGCGCATGTTGTCGACGCCGTAATTCGCCAGCACCGGCCCGGGATTGGGCTCGACGAACAGGCCGGCAGCAAAGGACGCGATCAGATAGCCATGGGCAACGCGGTCGTCGAAGAATGGGTTCGCTTTGGCCGCGACCTCGTCCATATGGGCATAGAAGGTATCGCCGGTGAAATGGGCGAAATGTTCGACATCCTCGCGCGTGATGGTGCGGGTCGCGGTGACCAGCTGGTCGCCGATGCGCAGTTCGGCCAGCGACTTGCGGAACGGATGGACACCCTGGTTCGCGGGTGCGCCCTCGATCCAGCGGCCGGTGACCGCGGACAGCAGGCGCGGCGTGCCCTGAACGGCGGTGCGCTGCATGTAGTGCTTGACGCCGCGGATGCCGCCCATCTCTTCGCCACCACCGGCACGCCCCGGCCCGCCATGCACCAGCGGCGCCAGCGGAGATCCGTGCCCGGTCGAGGTCCGGGCAGAGGCGCGGTTGCCGATCAGAACCCGGCCATGGAAAGGCGCGACCCCGAGCACCACGTCCTCTGCAACCTTCGGATCGTCGGTGAAGATGGACGACACCAGCGACCCCTTGCCCATCTGCGCAAGGGTGATGGCCTGATCCAGATCATCATAGGGCATCACGGTCGAAACGGGGCCGAAAGCCTCGACATCGTGGATCGCCGTCGCGGCAAGGGGGCGCTCGGCATAAAGCAGGACCGGGTTCAGGAAGGCCCCGCGCGTCGCATCGCCCGAGGTCAGGCGGACATCATCGGGATTGCCGGCGACAATCTCGGCATCGGCCTGCAGGTCGCGGATACGGTCGCGGACTTCGTCGCGCTGATCGAAGCTGGCAAGCGGGCCCATGCGCGTGCCCTCCTCCCCCGGCATGCCGACCGGTGTCTTTTCCAGCCGTTCACGCAGCGCGGCGACCAGCGCCTGCACATGTTCGCGCGGTGCGATGACGCGGCGGATGGCAGTGCATTTTTGCCCGGCCTTCGCTGTCATCTCTCGCGCGACTTCCTTGACGAACAGATCGAATTCGGGCGTTCCCGAAACGGCATCGGGGCCTAGGATCGCAGCGTTGAGGCTGTCGGCTTCCATCGTGAAGCGCACGGAATTGGCGACAACCGCCGGATGCGATTTCAGCTTGCGCCCGGTCCAGGCAGAGCCGGTGAACGTCACCGCATCCTGTCCTGTCACATGATCCAGCAGATCGCCCACCGAGCCGCAGATCAGTTGAAGCGCGCCTTCGGGCAGAATGCCGGTCTCGATGATGCGACGCACCATCAGTTCGGTCAGATAAGCCGTCTGCGAGGCGGGCTTCACCACGCAGGGAACGCCCGCAAGCAGTGTCGGCGCGATCTTCTCAAGCATCCCCCAGATGGGAAAGTTGAACGCGTTGATATGGACCGCGACGCCTTGCAGCGGCGTCAGGATATGCTGGGCGCTGAAGCTTGCATCCTTGGACAGCGGCTCGACATCACCGTCAGTCAGGACGCGCGTATTCGGCAACTCGCGCCGCCCTTTCGAGGCAAAGGTCAGCATCGTGCCGATCCCGCCTTCAATATCGACCCAGCCATCGCTGCGCGTTGCCCCGGTCTTCAGGCTTTCGGCATAGAATTCCTCTTTCATGCCCATCAGCGCCAGACCCAGGGCCTTCAGCATGGCGGCGCGGTCGTGGAAGGACATGGCACGAAGCTTCGGCCCGGCCACATCACGGCCATGGGCCAGCGTCGCCGCAAAGTCGATGCCCGTCGAGTCGATCAGTGCAATCGCGTCCCCGGTCGAGGCGTCAAGAAGGCTCTGGCCCTCTTTCGCCCCTCGGGTCCAGCGGCCGCAGACATAGCTTTCAAGCCGGCGCGGAGTGGTCATGGGTCTTGTCCTTGATCAGTTCAGATGCGGGGGCTGTTGCCCCTGTCAAAGGTCGAATGCGGCCAGCGTGTCGTCGGCCAGCGCCTGCCAGCGGGCAAGCAGCGTCTCGTTCGGGATATGGCGCAGGCCGAATTTCGCGAGCGTCTGGAAACGGTCGGAGTTCGCCGCTCCAAAACCCTCGGCCACGCGACCCCGCCAATAGGAGACCGAAGCGCGGGCGGCCTCGCGCCCCTCCTCGGTCGCGGCGATACGTTCCAGCCCCTCCAGGCCCAGTTCGGCATGGTGTGCCTCGCGCGGCTCAATCTCGCGGAAGACATCGGCCAGCGGGCCATAGGAGACGCGGGTCAGCTCGGTCATCTGGACGCCGGTCGCAAGCCCCTGCAGGA
The DNA here is from genome assembly GCF_049446195.1 of Paracoccus sp. KR1-242. Taxonomy (NCBI): domain Bacteria; kingdom Pseudomonadati; phylum Pseudomonadota; class Alphaproteobacteria; order Rhodobacterales; family Paracoccaceae; genus Paracoccus; species Paracoccus sp. KR1-242. The sequence continues at coordinate 91,809 of NZ_JBMSED010000005.1, read as the reverse complement.
TGTTCATCACCACCGCATCGACCCAATCCGTGACGGGATAGTGAAAGACCGACAGGCGCATGTCGCCCGGTCGCCGGGCCGCACCCAGATCCGCATTGCGCTCCACCCGCGCCGCCCAGTCATGACTTGCCTGGTAGCGCTCGGTATCGGTTCCGAAATCACCCATGACCGCCAGAACGCGACCCGCATGATCGGCCTTTTCCAGCGTGATAAGGCTGGCAGCAATGCGTTCCTTGATGCCGGGCGCGAAATTGATCGCGTCGGCAAATCCGGCCGAGGCTGCAAGCTCGCTGTCGACGAAGCTCGACATCAGCCGCAGCAATTCGCCGCGATAGCGCGCGGGCACGTTTTCCGGCGCGGTCAGCACCCCACCCTGCGCCAGATAGTCTTCGATATTCATGGTCTCGGACATGGCTCCCCCCTTGTCCCGGTCATTCGTCATAGGTCACGACGACCCGTTCGCTGAGAGGATAGGACTGGCAGCTCAGGACATAGCCCGCGCGCACCTCGTAATCCTCCAGCGCGTGGTTCACGGCCATCTCGACCTCACCCTCGATTACCTTGCATCGGCAGGTCGAGCAGACGCCCGCCTTGCAGGAATAGGGTGCGTCCATCTTGTTGGCGATGGCGGCCTCCAGGATGGTCTCGCCTTGGCGCGCCATGGTGAAGCTGCGCGTCGCGCCGTCCAGCGTGACCGTTGCCTCGGTCCCGGCGCCCGGCGCGATGGCATCGCGCGACACGGCACGGGCCTTGGCCTTGCCCGGCTGGCTGCTGGCGAACAGCTCGAACTTGATCTGCGCATCCGTCAGCCCGTGTTCCTTCAGCGAGGCAGCAATCGCCAGCATCATCGGCTCGGGGCCACAGATGAAGGCGGTATCGATGGACTCGGCATCCAGCCAGTGCTGGAACAGCGCGGTCATCTTGTCCGCATCGATCCGGCCGGTGAACAGGTCGATTTCCTGACCTTCCTGCTCCAGCACATGGATGACCGAAAAGCGGCCCAGATATTGGTTCTTCAGGTCGTCCAGTTCCTCGCGGAACATGATCGTGTTGATCTGGCGGTTCGCATAGACCAGCGTGAACCGCGATTTCGGCTCGCGCGCCAGCACCGTCTTGATGATCGACAGGACCGGCGTGATGCCCGAGCCACCCGCAAAGCCAAGATATTGCTTCGCCGAGGCTTCTTCGATCGGCGTAAAGAAGCGACCCATCGGGGGCATTGCCTCTATCTCGTCGCCCGGGGCAAGGTTTTCATTCGCCCAGGTCGAGAAGGCACCGCCATCGACGCGCTTGATGCCGACCTTCAGGCAGCCCTCGTCAAGGCCCGCGCAGATCGAATAGCTGCGGCGCAGTTCCTCGCCGTCGAAATCGCGGCGGAAGGTCAGATACTGGCCTTGGGTAAAGTCGAACATCGCGCGATCCTCGTCGCGCGGGGCGAGGGTCAGCACCACGGCATCGCGGGTCTCGCGGCGCACATCGGTGACCTTCAGCGTGTGGAAGCGTGCCATTTGGGTGTCCTTCCTGAAGAAGCGGGATGCATCCTCAGATGCATTTGAAATAGTCGAACGGTTCCAGACAGTCGGTGCAGCGATAGCTTGCCTTGCAAGGCGTCGAGCCGAACTGGCTGAGTTTTTCGGTCTTGGTCGAGCCGCAGCGCGGGCAGGCGATGGTCAGGTTCGATGACCCCGCCAGCCGCGCGATCCGCCCGGCCAAGCGTCCGTCTGCGGCAGTGCCGTCGATCGGGGGCGCGATGCCATAGGCGCGCAGCTTGTCGCGGCCTTCCTCGGTGATCCAATCCGTCGTCCAGGGCGGAGAAATCTGTCGCTCCAGCCGCAGCTTGTCGATGCCATGGCCGCGCAGTGCCGTCTCGATATCAAGGTTGATGATCGAGGTCGCCGGGCAGCCGGAATAGGTCGGCGTGACGGTGACGACCAGCGTGTCATCAGCCCAAGCAACATCGCGGATGATGCCCAGGTCGGTCAGGCTGATGACCGGGATCTCGGGGTCCGGGACCTGCGAGAGCCAGTCCCAGATCTGATCCGTGCCGGGGTGCTGCGCGGGGGTCATGGCGTTACCAGCTTGCGCCCGGATAGGCGCGCTGCAGGAACTGCATCTCGGCCAGAAGAAAGCCCAGATGTTCGGAATGAACGCCCTGCTTGCCGCCCTTGTGCTGCCAGGTTTGGCCCGGATTCTCCAGCGTCGCCTCGGCCAGAACCGCGTTCACCGTCGCCTCCCAAGCCGCTTTCAGGGTCGAGGGCAGCGGCGCAATGCCCGCCTCGGCCACGGCCTGATCGGTCGCGTCGTCAAGGAACATCTCGCCGGTATAGGCCCAAAGCGATTTCAGCGCCTTGTCCATGCGCGCATGGCTTTCCGGGCTGCCGTCACCCAGACGGATCACCAGATCGGCCGAGCGTTCGAGGTGATAGGCGACCTCTTTCTCGGCCTTGGCAGCGATTTCGGCGACGCGCGGGTCGGTCGAGGTCGCAAGTGCACGCAGCAGTTCGATATGCCAGGCGTCGAACAGGAACTGGCGCATCAGCGTCTGGGCGAAATCGCCATTCGGGCGTTCGACCAGCAGCAGGTTGCGGAAGCCACCCGCGTCACGCAGGAAGGCCAGCTGATCGGCACTGCGACCCTTGCCTTCGACCTCGGCGGCTAGACCCAGCCAAAGCTGGCACTGGCCGATCAGGTCAAGTGCGGTGTTCGCGAGCGCAATGTCTTCCTCAAGCGCCGGTGCATGGCCGCACCATTCGGAAACCCGGTGGCCAAGAATCAAGGAATTGTCCCCAACCCTTTGCAGCCACTCGGCAAATATGGTCCCGTCGACCGCTTGCAGCGTGCTGGTCATCACATATGCCCCACTTCGTCGGGGATGTCGAAGAAAGTCGGGTGGCGATAGACCTTGGAATTCGACGGCTCGAACAACGGCCCTTTTTCCGAAGGCGACGAAGCCGTGATGTCGTTCGAGCGCACGACCCAGATCGAGACGCCCTCGTTGCGCCGCGTATAGACGTCACGGGCGTTGCGGATCGCCATTTCGGCGTCGGGCGCATGCAGGCTGCCGACATGGCGGTGGTTCAGGCCATGCTGACCACGGATGAAGATTTCCCACAGGGGCCATTCATTCTTGGACATGGTTGGGTCCTCCCTCGAGTGCCGATAAGGCGGGTTCATTCATTTTCGGACGGGCAATGACGTGCGCCCGAGCAGGGATTCAATTGCCATCCCGATCGCGATCAGCTTGCGATCGGAACCGGCAGGGCCGTCGAGTTCGATGCCGACCGGCAGGCCCGTGACGGGGCCAAGACCCGCAGCAACCGAAAGGCCTGGGATGCCCGCATTCGAGCTGGGATCGGCATTGCGGATGAAGGTGCCAAAGACCTCGGGCGCGCTGGCCTCGGGACCTTGCTTGGCGGCAACCTGCGGGGTGGTCGGGAAGATCACCGCCGCAACGCCGCTTTCCGCGAAAATCTTGCGATAGGCCTCGATCAGCGCCGGGCGCGCGACCTCGATCGCGTGGCGATAGATCGGCGCGGTATCGACCAATTGGCCATTCGGCGTCGGCATCTTGCCGGGCAGCACGAAGGCCTCATAGGTCGCCCGCACATCAGGGCTGGCCATGGCGGCGACAACATCCTCGATGGTCTTGCCGGGCACATGGGTGGCCAGATAGTCGCGCAAGTGGTCTTCCGCCTCGCCGAAGCAGAGCGGGAAGCTGACCTGATGGTTCAGCTCAAAGATCTGAGCGACATCCAGCGTCTCGAATTCGACGCCTGCAGCTTCCAGTTGTGCTTCCACGCCGTCCCATACAGCCTGAACATCCGCGTCGAGTCCTGCAAGGAACTCGGCCCCAAGGCCAAGTTTCAGCCCCGACAGCGAAGCGGGGGTGATTTCCGCGTCGCCAGTGATCACACGGTCGAGCAGCTCGATATCGGCGACGCTGGCGGCAATCGCGCCAGCGGTGTCGCGGGTACGTGAGATCGGGATCAGTCCCTGCCCCGGATAGCGACCGATGGTCGGGCGCAGACCCGAGATGCCATTGATCGCTGCCGGAAGGCGAACCGAGCCGCCCGTATCCGTACCCAGCCCCGCCGTGACAGCACCCGAGCCGACCAGAGCGCCGGTCCCGCTGGACGAACCAGCCGCGAAGCGGGTCAGGTCATAGGGGTTGCGCACACCCATATCCGCGCCGGTCTGGTAGGTCGGGTTATAGCCCGAGATACCAAAAGCCAGTTCGTGCATGTTCGTCGTCGCGACGACGATGGCACCAGCCTCGATGAGCTTCGCCAGGACCGGGGCATCAGTCGTGGCAATCGCGTCCTGCAAGCCGGGTGTGGCAGCCGCCGCAGGAAGTCCCGCGACCTGAATATTGTCCTTGACCACGATCGGAAGCCCGGCCAGCGGGCCGTTGATCTCACCCGCATCGACGGCGCCGGCCGCTTGCAGGGCCGCCGGGGCATTCGAATGCGCGACGGCGTTCAGGCCGGACCATGCCGCGATCTCGGCCAGCGCGGCCTCGACCGCCGCGACTGCGGAAATCTCACCCGCGCGGATCGCAGCAAGGCATTCGGTCGCCGAGCGTCGTTCACCAGACTTCCTGACGGATGCGCCGTCCATGGTCATTCCGCCGCGTGGGGACGCGCGGACGCCTTGTCGGCATGGGCCATCAGCCCGTCGCGGAACCATGCACCGTCATCCCAGGCCTTGACGCGGGCGCCAAGGCGCTCTTCGTTGCAGGGGCCATTGCCGGCGATCACGGCAAAGAACTCGTTCCAGTCCGGCTCGCTGAAATCGTGGCCGCCCTTTTCCTCGTTCCACTTCAGGTTCTCGTCGGGCACGGTCAGACCCAGATATTTCGCCTGAGGCACGGTCTGGTCGACGAATTTCTGGCGCAGTTCGTCGTTGGTGTTGATCTTGATCTTCCAGGCCATCGACTGCGCCGAATGGACCGAGTCCTTGTCCGAGGGTCCGAACATCATCAGCGAGGGATACCAGAAGCGGTTCAGCGCATCCTGAGCCATCGCCTTCTGCTCGGGCGTGCCCGAGGCCATCTTCATCATGATGTCGTAGCCCTGCCGCTGGTGGAAGCTCTCCTCCTTGCAGATACGGACCATCGCTCGGGCGTAGGGACCGTACGAGGTTCGCTGCAGCGGCACCTGGTTCATGATCGCCGCGCCATCGACCAGCCAGCCGACCGCGCCGATATCGGCCCAGGTCAGCGTCGGATAGTTGAAGATCGAGGAATACTTCATCTTGCCGCTGTGAAGCTGCTCAAGCAACTCGTCGCGGCTGATGCCCAGCGTTTCGGCGGCGGAATAAAGGTAAAGGCCGTGGCCCGCCTCGTCCTGCACCTTGGCCAGCAGGATCGCCTTGCGCTCCAGCGTGGGGGCGCGGGTGATCCAGTTGCCCTCGGGAAGCTGGCCCACGATCTCGCTGTGCGCGTGCTGGCCCATCTGGCGGATCAGGGTCTTGCGATAGCCCTCCGGCATCCATTCCTTGGGCTCGATCCGCTCGCCGCGGTCGATTCGCTCCTGGAAGGCGATTTCTTCGGGCGTCATCTCGTCGCGGGTCTTGGACCCTTCGGATTTCACAAGCTGTGCATACATGGCTGGCCCTCCTGTCAGACGCGTTCGATGATCATTGCAATGCCCTGCCCCACGCCAATGCACATGGTGCAAAGGGCATAGCGCCCTCCGGTCCGGTGAAGCTGATACATCGCGGTGGTCACAAGCCGGGCGCCCGACATGCCCAGCGGATGGCCAAGCGCAATGGCCCCTCCGTTCGGGTTAACATGGGGTGCGTCATCCGGCAGTCCAAGATCGCGCAGCGTGGCAAGTGCCTGGCTGGCGAAAGCCTCGTTCAGCTCGATCACGTCCATCTGGTCGATGGTCAGACCGGCGCGTGCCAGAACCTTGCGGGCGGCGGGCGCGGGGCCGATGCCCATGATGCGGGGTTCGACCCCGGCGGCGGCCATGGCGACGATGCGGGCCTTGGGGGTGAGGCCCTGCTTCTCGGCGGCAGCCCCCGACAGGATCGCGAGCGCAGCAGCGCCATCGTTCACGCCCGAGGCATTGCCCGCAGTAACGGACAGGTCCGGGCCGTTCACGCCCTTGAGCTTGGCCAGTTGTTCTGCGGTGGTGCCGGGACGCGGATGCTCGTCAACCGCGACGATGATCGGGTCGCCTTTGCGCTGCGCAACGCTGACCGGGACGATCTCCTTGGCAAAGATCCCGGCCTGCTGTGCGGCGGCCCAGCGGGCTTGGCTGCGGGCGGCAAAGGCGTCCTGATCCTCGCGCGAGATGCCGAAATCGGCGGCCACGTTGTCGGCGGTCTGCGGCATCGTATCGACGCCGAATTGCTTTTTCATCGCGGGGTTGATGAAGCGCCAGCCGATGGTGGTGTCATAGACCGCGTTGTTGCGCGAAAAGGCGCTTTCCGCCTTGGGCATGACAAAGGGCGCGCGCGACATCGACTCGACGCCGCCGGCCAGAACGAAATCGCAATCCCCTGCCCGGATGGCGCGGGCGGCCATGCCAACCGCATCCATGCCCGACCCGCACAGCCGGTTGATCGTGGTGCCCGGAACCCCGATGGGCATGCCCGCGAGCAGAACGGCCATGCGGCCGACATTGCGGTTATCCTCGCCGGCTTGGTTGGCGCAGCCAAAGATCAGGTCATCGACAGCGGACCAATCGACACCGGGATTGCGCTCGATCAGCGCCTTCAAGGGCAGAGCCGCCAGATCGTCCGCCCGAACCGTGGCCAGCGCCCCGCCGTAGCGCCCAATGGGCGTCCGAACCGCGTCGCAGATGAAGGCTTCCTGCATGTCCACTCCCTGATTCTGTCGGCGAAGGATCCCCCAATTCACCGACCGCTTGGTCAGCTTATACGCTGTGATACGTCACATTAAAATATAAATTTATCCAATCGTGTGATGTTTTAACCGAACCCCACAGTGCTTTGATCCATCTTTGTTTTTTCAGTTCAGGCTTGAAAGCCGGGCAGCGCTGAGTGGTGTGCTGGCCGGCAACGCGCCGTCGATTCCTTCGAATCGGGCAGCGATATGACGCTCTGCCCCTGGCGTCAGCCGGGTGTATAGCGTGCGGAACAGCTCGCGGGCGACATGACCCTGCCAATCAGCGGGAAGCACCTCGACCGGCAGGCGGGGGTCGCGCAGCAGGACGTTGCGATAGTCGTGAACCAAGAGCAGCCGTGCCGCCAGCGCGGCCGCATCAGACAGCGCGCCCCGGTCGGCCAGATGGTCCAGGGGTTCGAACCGGGCAAGCATATTGCGATATCCCGCTTGTAAAGCTGACAAATCCCAGTAACTCGCCAGCGAAGAGGGGTCGCCGGGATCGGCGGCATGAAACAGCACCGCGCCCAACGGCGCGGGCTGCCCACGATCTGGACGGATAAAGACCTGACCGCCCATCCGTCCCATGCGCAGGTGCCGCGCCTCATCCTCGGCGAGGGCGGGGGCGTGCAGGATCTGCCAGCCCCGGGGGGGAATATCGGGCGCATAAAGCAGCGCGGCCGCTTGGTCGAACTCTTTCTGCGCCGAGGCGTCCAGCCGATAATAGCTGCGCCGCCCGGCCCGCACGCCGGACAGACGCCTGGCAGCGACAAGCCGCGACACGGCAGTGCGGACAAGGGATTCGCTGATACCGACGCGCTTGCAGATCTCGATCAGCGTGCCGGTCCACAGCACCCCACCGCGCGGCACCACGACATCGCCATAGACCGTCACGATGAACGAGGCCGAGCGCAGGGCAAGCCCGTCAAGCATTCCGGCAATCAGTTGGTCATCCGCCATCGCGCCCTCATCCGTCTGCCTTTTGGGCCCGGTCGCGGCCCGCGCGGGCCTGCTTACGATGCGCGCCGGGTTTGCGCCATAGCGCGCAGGGACCGTCCTGTCATCCCTGCCCCAAGGCCGGATCCGCGCCCGAGGTCAGCAGGGCAAGCCCGGTCGCGGGATCAAGGGTCTTGCGCAGGTGCCGCGGGGATTCCGTCAGGATGACCTCCAAGGTCGGGCGAACATGGCCCCGTTGCAGATGACCCGCCAACGCAGCGCCTCCGCGACGACCCAGCACCGCATGCATGTGCACGACCGCCTGTCCCGTGGGGTCCAGTGCAATGTCACCGGTCAGCGACGCCACCTCGACCTGCTCATCAACATCGATGGGCAGATAGGTCTTGGTCTGCCAGTCGAAATAGGCAAGGGTCGCGCGGCTGAACGCGCCGATCGCGGTAAAACCCGCCGCCGTGATCCCCTGCGCGCGCGCAAAATCTTGCAGGCAGGTCATGGCCTCGTCCCCAGTCTGCAGGATGACCGCGTGCGATCTCTGTCCGTCCGCGTCGTGAAGAAGTCTGGTTTCCATCGGATGTCCTTTCCTTGCCTCAGTCCGCCACCACATGTCCCGCCCGCGCCGCAGAGATCCGCTCCAGCCCTTGGAAGCCGGCGTGGATCAACACCGCGATGACGCCGACAATCATGCCGCCCTGCACGACAAAGGCGGTGTTCGACGACAGAAGTCCCGCGATGATGACTTCTCCCAAGGTCCGCGCCGCCACCGTGGAACCGATGGTGGCCGTGCCAAGCGAGATCACGGCATTCAGCCGCATCCCCGCCAGCAGCATCGGCAACGCCAGCGGCAGGTCGACCTGCCACAAGCGTTGGCGAGGGGTCAGACCCATCGCGCGTGCGGCCTCGGCCACCGCCGGGGGCTGAAGGGTCAGCCCTGCCAGCGCGTTTTCAAAGACCGGCAGCAGGCCATACAGGAACAATGCGACCAGCGTCGGCGCGGTTCCGAATCCCAGGACGGGCACCGCCAGCGCAAGCACTGCAACAGGGGGGAAGGTCTGCCCAACCGCGGTAACGGTTCGCGCCAGCGGCAGGAACTCGCGCCCGGCGGGTCGCGTGACCAGCACAGCCAGCGCCACCGCCACCAGGGTCGAGGCCGCGACGGCCACCGCGACAATGCCAAGATGGGACAGGGTCAGCGCCAGCAGGCTGCTTTGGCCATAGATGGGCGGTGCGCCGTTCCGGGTCAGCGGGCGGAACAGCGGCGCGAATGCCTCGGGCATCATCAGAAACGCCGCCACAAAAACGACGGCAAGCGCCAGGATCAGGCGACCGATCATTCCGGCGCCTGCTGCGCGGCACTTGCCCGCAGCGCCGCAAGGGTGACAATCCCACCCCCTTGGATGGGCAACGCCTCGCGTCCGCTCCACAGGCATTCGGCCAAAGCGTCGCGCAGGGTCGTCTCGGGGTGAATCGCTGGACCGGGAGCGCTGCCTTGCGTCGCGATCCCCGCAACCGTGGACAAGGAGAGCAGTCGGAAAGCGCGCTCGGTCGTGCCCAACATTCGCGCGACGAATGGCGAGGCGGGATGCCTCAGCACCATGCCGGGACGGTCGTGCTGCAGGATGCGGCCCCGATCCATGACCGCCATGCGATCACCCAGCCGCACGGCCTCTTCGATGTCATGCGTGACAAGAATGATCGTCGTCCCCAGTTGGCGCTGGATCTGGCGCAGGTCGGTCTGCGCCTGCGCGCGGATCATGGCGTCAAGTGCACCAAAGGGTTCATCCATCAGCAAAAGGTCCGGCCGTGCCGCCAGCGCCCGCGCCACTCCGACGCGCTGCGCCTGACCGCCCGACAATTGATGCGGCATCCGGTCGCGAAAGGTCGCGGGATCAAGCTGAAACAAGGTCAGCAATTCGTCGATCCGGGCGTCGATGCGTGCCTTCGGCCAGCCCAGCAGCCGGGGCACGGTCGCAATGTTGCGCGCCACCGTCCGATGCGGGAAAAGGCCGTCGCCCTGGATTGCATAGCCGATCCTGCGCCGCAGATCATGGACGGGCACGGTGCGCGTGTCGACGCCATCTATCAGGACCATGCCCGCATCCGGCTCAACCAGGCGGTTGATCATCCGCAGCAAGGTGGTCTTGCCCGATCCCGAGGTTCCGACAAGGGTCGCGATCTCTCCGCTTGGTACCGTCAGGCTGACATCATCGACGACCGCGACGCCGTCATAGGTCCGGGTCAGGCCGCGAAGCTCGATCATGCGGTCTGTCCCCCGCCTTTACTCAGTTGGACCAGCAGGTCCATGACGATCCCCGCCAGCAGCGCCAGGGCGATGGTCGGCAGCGCACCCAACAGCACTAGGTCCATCGCGGTCTGGTTCAGCCCCTGAAAGACGAAGGTGCCGAATCCGCCGCCGCCGATCAGACCCGCAATGACCGCCAAGCCGATATTCTGGACCAGCACGATCCGAACCGCCGCCAGCAAAGCCGGTAGCGCCAGTGGCGCAAGCACCTGCAGCAGGATCTGATGCCGGGTCATGCCCAGACCTGCCGCAGCCTCGCGCGCAGGGGCGGGCACTCCCGCCAACCCGGCGACGGTGTTCGACACCACCGGCAGCAAGGAATACAGGAACAACGCCAGCATGGCCGGAAAAATGCCGATCCCCGACACGCCCAGCCGCGCCGCACCCGGCAAGGTCGCAGCCACCCAGCCCAGAATCGGGATCATGATCCCGAACAGCGCAAGCGAAGGGATGGTCTGCAACACGTTCAGCACCGCCAGGACCGGGCCCCTCCAGCGGGGACGTTGAAAGATCGCCGCGCCCAGCGGCAAGCCGACCAACAGCGCAAGCGCCAGCGAACCGAAGGCCAGAAGCAGATGGGTCCGCGCCTCGTGCAGGAAAGGGTCACGGCGGGCCGCATATTCCCTCATGACCGACACCCCGTCGAGCAGCCCGGATCCAAGCAGACCCGCCCCCAGCGCCACCGCCAGAGCAAGGATCAGCCAGCCCTGCGCCAGCGTGGGACGCAAGCGAGAGATCGCCTCGGCCAGCATCAGCCCGAAGGCCAGCAGCAAAAGCCAGAAGCCCGAGGCGGGCGCGACCCGCGCCAACCTGTTCCCCGGCGGGGGCAGGTGATCCGCCGCCAGTCCAAGCGCCACCACCACCGCCAGCAGGCCAAGCGCCGCGGCAAGCAACCGCCACGCCACCCGCCAGCGCCCACAGCACCCCGCAAGCAGCATGATCGCCAGCGCACCGGTGAAGAACGCACCGTCGGGGAACGAGGAGAACAGGGGAATGCCCTGCCCGGCCACGATCCGGTTCGGCTTGAACTGGACCAGTGGCAGGATCAGCCCGAAAAGCCCGATGATGGCGAACAGGATGCCGGGGCGCGACATCGTGGCTTATTTCAGGAACCCGGCCTCGGTCATGAAATCCTTGGCGACATCGGCGGCCGGTTCGCCCCCGACCTGAATGCGGCCGTTCAGTGTCTGCAAGGTCTGAAGGGTCAGCGCCTGGAAGATCGGGGCCAGTACCTCCTTGATCTCGGGATGGGCGGCGAGCACCTTGGCGCGGATGATCGGCGCGGGCTCATAGACAGGCTGGACGGCCTTGTCATCCTCCATCACCAGAAGCCCCGCCTCGGCAATTGCGCCATCGGTGCCATAGACCATGGCCGCATTCACCCCCGAGGTCTGCTGCGCCGCCGCCGCAATGGTCGCCGCGGTGTCCCCGCCCGCCAGCTGCACCAACTGTTCAGGCTTCAGGGTAAAGCCATAGGTCGTTTGAAAGGCGGGCAGCGCCGCGGGCGATGTCACGAATTCGGTCGATGCCGCCAGCTTGATCTCGCCACCGCCCGCGATCCACTGACCCAGATCCGACATAGTGGTCAACCCGTTCGCGGTCGCCACATCCTGCCGCACCGCAATGGCCCAGGTGTTGTTCGCGGGCGCCGGCTCAAGCCAGACGATGTCGTTCTGCGCCTTGTCCAGCTCGGCCACGCGGGCATAACCCTTGGCCGCATCCTTCCAGACATCGCTGTCAGCCTCGTTGAAGAAGAAGGCACCGTTCGCGGTATATTCCGGATAGATGTCGATCTGCCCCGCGACGATGGCATCGCGCACGATCGGGGTGCCACCAAGCTGCAACCGGTCCTGAACAGGCAATCCGGCATCGCGCAGCGCCAGCAGGATCACGTTGCCCAACAGGCCACCCTCGGTATCGATCTTGGAGGAGACGACGATATCTTGCGCCGCAAGCGGCATCGCGGACAGAAAAAGCGAGGTAGAGGCAGCAATCAGGAAGTCGAGGCGCGGCATTTCGATCTCCGGTGATGGGAAGAGGGGCCAACCCTAGACGCCCGGATCGGGAATTGGTTCCATGAAACTATCATGCGAATGCAGGAACCCCCTTTGCGCTGCCACAGTTTGCATCAGCCCCTATCCGCCCGCGCATTGCTCATGCACCTTTCCCTGAATGCATGAATGCGCTGTTCTGGCGCTGCGCGCCCGAATGCAGCGGACCGAAAGGAAGATCGATGACCCCCGACGCCCCCGGCCAGTTTTTCGCCATGCACCGCCACGGCTTCGTCCGGGTCGCCACCAGCACACCCCGCGTCCGCCCGGCAGACGTGACCTTCAACTGCGACAGCATCCTGGCCGAGGCGCGGCGAGCCGACGAGGCGCGGGCCGACCTGCTGGTCTGTCCCGAGCTTTGCCTGTCTTCCTATGCCATTGACGATCTTCACCTGCAGGATGCCCTGCTGCAGGCGGTCGAGGACGCGGCCCAACGGATCATCGCGGAAAGCGCGGAGCTTGCCCCCATGCTTCTGGTTGGCGCGCCGATCCGGGATGGCGACCGCCTGTACAACTGCGCGCTGGTCATTTCACGCGGTCATCTTCTGGGGGTCGTGCCGAAATCCTATCTGCCGAACTATCGCGAATTTTATGAGAAACGGTGGTTCTCGCATGGCCGTGGCGTGGTCGGCCAGCAAATCCGGGTGGCGGGGCAAAGCGCGCCCTTTGGAACCGACCTGATCTTTCAGGCAAGCGACCTGCCGGGCCTGAGCCTTCATGTCGAGATCTGCGAGGATTTGTGGACCCCTGCCCCGCCCTCGGGCGACGCGGCAATGGCTGGGGCGCTGATCCTTGCGAATCTTTCTGCCTCGAACATCGTCATCGGCAAATCCTCGGACCGTCACCTGTTGGCCCGGTCCCAGTCGATGCGGGCGATCGCGGCCTATGCCTATTCAGCGGCCGGACCGGGGGAAAGCACGACCGACCTGGCCTGGGATGGGCAGGGCTTCGTCTATGAGATGGGCGACCTGCTGGCAGAATCCGCGCGCTTTCCAACCGAGCCTCAACTGGCCGTCGCGGATGTGGATACGGGCCGCATCCAGTCCGAGCGCCGGCGCACCGGCAGCTTTGCCGATGCGGCTGGGTTCCGCGTGCCGTCCTTTCGCCGCGTCGCCTTTGAGCATCGGCCGCATGGCGCGGATGCGGGGTTGATCCGTCCGCTTCGCCGATTTCCCTTTGTCCCGAACCGGCAAAGCCACCTGGACCAGGATTGCTACGAGGCCTTCAACATTCAGGTCGACGGCCTGCGCCGCCGGTTCGAGGCCACGGGCGGCAGCCATATGGTGATCGGGGTTTCGGGCGGGCTGGATTCGACACATGCCCTGATCGTCGCCGCGCGGACCTGCGACCGCCTGTGTTTGCCACGTGACCGCATCCTGGCCTTCACCATGCCGGGCTTCGCGACCTCCGAGGGCACACGCTCGAACGCTTGGCGGCTGATGCGTGCAATGGGCGTGACCGCTGCCGAAATCGACATCCGTCCCGCCGCCCGCCAGATGCTGGCCGACATGGGCCACCCGTTCGCCAATGGTGAGGCAGTCTATGATGTCACTTTCGAAAATGTGCAGGCCGGGCTTCGGACCGATTACCTGTTCCGTCTGGCCAACCAGCGCAGCGGTTTCGTCATCGGCACCGGCGATCTGTCCGAACTGGCGCTGGGATGGTGCACCTATGGCGTCGGCGACCAGATGAGCCACTACGGAGTCAATGCCGGGGTTCCCAAGACGCTGATCCAGTACCTGATCCGCTGGTGCATCCAGACCGCGCAATTCGACGCACCCACGGCCGAGGTGCTTCAGTCGATCCTGGATACCGAAATTTCGCCCGAGCTCGTCCCCGCTGGCAAGGATCAGGCAATGCAAAGCACCGAAGCCCGGATCGGCCCTTACGAGCTGAACGACTTCTTCCTGTATTACATCCTGCGACATGGCTTCGCGCCCTCGAAGGTTGCCTTCCTTGCCTGGCAGGCCTGGAACGATGCTGGCCGTGGCACCTGGCCCGAGGCGTTTCCCCTGCACAAGCGGCATGCCTATGACCTGGCGCAGATCACGCATTGGCTGGAAAGCTTCCTGTTCCGCTATTTCCAGACCAGCCAGTTCAAACGCTCGGCCTTGCCGAACGGGCCCAAGGTTTCCGCCGGCGGGTCGCTCAGCCCGCGGGGCGACTGGCGCGCGCCGTCCGACAGCGTGGCCGACGTGTGGCTGGACGAATTGCGCCGCAACGTGCCACGGTCGTGAACTCCCGGCTCAGGGCGGGGTCGCTGCACCAAGGGGCGTGACGCCGCGATCCTCCTTCAGCGTGCGCAGGACGATTTCCGATCGCACCTGCGACACCTGGGGATGGGGCAAAAGGTGACGGTGGACGAAATCGGCAAAGGCCTCGAGGTCGGGAACCCGCACGTCCAAGACGTAATCCGCATCGCCCGAAACCGAAAAGGCTGATCGGATCTGCGGGTGGCTGGCCACAAACCGGGCAAAGTCATCCTCTTTCCGCTGGCCGTGGCTGGACAGGTTGACCCGGATGATTGCGCGTAGCCCATAGCCCAGCTTCGCCGCATTCAGGCGGGCGGAATACCCCTCGATCACGCCAGCCTGTTCCAGCGCCGCCCGCCTGCGCGAGCATTGCGAGGCCGACAGGTTCACCACCTCGGCCAGCGCGGCATTGGTCATCGCGCCGTCGCGGGTCAATGCCGCAAGAATGGCGATATCAAAGCGATCCAGTTCCATTTCACGCACCAACAGCCGGATTTCTGCACAATCCGTGCATATTGAGAGCCATATCCGCGCGCTTTGCAAGCTGTGAGCGCGCCACAAATGAGACGCTGGAAAAGACCAAGAACCCAATCAAGGACAGGAGGAGATCATGGGTCCCTTTCCGCATGACGCCCCCAAGGCCACCATCAGCCAGGACAATCCCGCCGGCACGGACGGGTTCGAATTCGTCGAGTTCGCCCATCCCGACCCGGCGCGGCTGGACGTGATCTTTCGCCAGATGGGTTTTGTCCCGGTGGCACGGCACAAGACCAAGGACATCACCCTGTATCGGCAGGGTGACATCAACTATTTGCTGAATGCCGATCCGCACAGCCATGCCGCCGATTTCGTCGGCAGGCACGGTCCCTGCGCCCCCGCGATGGCCTGGCGCGTCGTGGATGCCGCGGTCGCGCTGAAACGCGCGCTGGAACTGGGCGCGCAGGAATATACCGGACCGGGCAAGTCGATCGAGGCCCCGGCGGTGATCGGGATCGGTGGCTCGCTTCTGTATTTCATCGACCGCTATGCCGAGACGGGCAGTGCCTATACGGCGGATTACGACTGGCTGGACCAGCCCGATCCCAAGCCCGAAGGCTTCGGCTTCTATTATCTGGATCACCTGACCCATAACGTGATCCGCGGCAACATGGATACCTGGTACAAGTTCTACCACGACACGTTCAACTTCCGCGAGATCAGGTATTTCGACATCAAGGGCAAGCAGACCGGGCTGGTCAGCCGTGCCCTGACCTCTCCCGACGGCAAGATCCGCATTCCGATCAACGAGTCGACCGATGACCACAGCCAGATCGAGGAATACCTGCGCCGCTACAAGGGCGAAGGCATCCAGCATATCGCCATCGCGACCGAAGACATCTATGCCGGCACCGACAAGATCAGCGAAGCCGGCATGAAGTTCATGCCCGGACCGCCCGACACCTATTACGAGATGTCGCATGCCCGCGTGAAAGGCCATGACGAACCCGTCGAGCACATGAAGCGGCACGGCATCCTGATCGACGGCGAAGGCGTCGTGGGGGGCGGCGAGACGCGGATCCTGCTGCAGATCTTCTCGAAAACGGTAATCGGCCCGATCTTCTTCGAGTTCATCCAGCGCAAGGGCGACGATGGCTTTGGCGAGGGCAACTTCCGCGCATTGTTCGAGTCGATCGAACAGGACCAGATCCGCCGCGGCGTGCTGAGCGCGGCAAGCTGAAACGCCGACCGCGTCATTGCAGGGACCTGCCTGCAATGACACGGTCGGGCGAAAGTCAGCGCTCGAACGGTTCGCCCAGCGAGGCGACCGAATTCAGCCGCATCCGGTTGCGGTTCGACGAGATCACGCCCAGCACCACGATGGTGACAAGATAGGGCAGGCTCGCCAGCAGTTGCGACGGCAATTGCCAACCGACCGCCTGTCCGGTCAGTTCGGCCAGCGACAGCGCCCCGAACAGGCAAGCGCCCAGGAAGACCCGTCCGGTCATCCAGGTCCCGAAGACCACCAGCGCAAGCGCGATCCAGCCTCGGCCCGCAATGATGCCATCGGCCCACATCGGGGTGTAGACGGTCGAGGCATAGGCCCCCGCGATTCCCGCCATTGCCCCGCCAAAGGCGATGGCCGCCAGGCGAAGCGCCAGAACGCGCGTGCCGATGGCATGGGCGGCATGGGGGTTTTCACCCACGGCGCGGATCAGCAGCCCCAGCCGGGTCGCCCGGAACATCCACCAGATCGCAAATGTCGCGACCAAGGCCAGCCAGACGACGATATCCTGCGAGAAAATCCCCCCGACCACGGGAATGTCGGACAGGCCCGGAATGGCAATCGGTTTCAGCCCCGTGATCGTCATGCTTTCATAGGGTTTTCCGACCAGCGCTGCGAGTCCGAGGCCCAGGATGCCGATGGCCAGCCCCGCAGCAACCTGATTGGCCCGAAGCCACAGGACCAGCACGGCAAAGATCAGCGACAGCGCCGCGCCGCCGATGGCGCCGAGGATAAAGCCGGCCAGATGTCCCGCGCCCATATGCACCGTGATGAAGGCAATCGCGGCGCCAAGCGCCATCATGCCCTCGACCCCAAGGTTCAGAACGCCCGAGCGCTCGACGACCAGCTCGCCAAGCGCGGCCAGCAGGAACGGCGTCGCCGCCGCCAGCATTCCCGAGATGATGAATTCAAGGACGCTCATGCTTCTGCCGTCCTTGCAATGACCAGCCGATAACGGATGAAGGTCAGCCCACCCAGGTAAAAGACCAGCAGCAGCCCCTGGACGACGCGGACTGCCGCGACAGGCAGGCCCGCAGAAACCATCGCGCTGTCGCCGCCGATGAACAGCGCCGCCAGCAGGAAGGACGAAAAGATCATCCCGATCGGATGCAACCCGCCCAGATAGGCGGCGATGATCGCGGAATAGCCATAGCCGCCCGAGACCGAGCGTTGCAGCTGGCCGATGGGCCCGGCAACCTCGGCGGCCCCGGCCAGTCCGGCTGCGGCACCGCCGATCAGCAGCGAGATCCAAATCGCGCGGCTTTCGGAAAAGCCGGCATAGCCCGCCGCCCGAGGGGCAAGCCCCCCGACCAGCAGGCGATAGCCGCCAAAGCTGCGCTGCATGTAAAGCCAGGCCGCCAGGCTCGCCGCCAACGCAAACAGAAGCGAGATGTTGACCCGCGTCCCCGGCAGCAGGGTCGGCAGCATCGCATCCCATTGGAACATGATGCTTTGCGGAAAGTTGAACCCGGCCGGATCCTTCCACGGCCCCAGCAGCATGTAGTTCAGAAGCTGGGCCGCAACCAGGCTCATCATCAGGGTCACAAGGATCTCGCTGGCATTCAGGCGGCTGCGCCAGAATGCCGGAACCACCGCCCAAAGCAGACCGCCAAGCGCGCCCAGCACCATCATCAGCGGCCAGACCCACCAGCCCGCCGCGGTCGGAAACGTGATCGGGATCGCCGAGGCGAAGATCGCGCCAAGGATCAGCTGGCCCTCGGCCCCGATGTTGAAGACCTTCGCGCGATAGCCGATGGCCAACCCCTGCGCGATCAGCAGCAAGGGGCCGGTCTTCAGCAGGATCTCGGAAAAGCTGCTCCAGTTCTGGAACGGCTCGATCAGCATGGCGTAAAGCGCCTTCAGTGGCGGCACGCCCAGAATGGCGAACAGCACCGCGCTGGTCAGGATGCTGAGAAGCAGCGCAAGAAGAGCCGCGATTACCGCCGCCCGGGCCGAGGCGCGTTCGCGCCGGATCAGGCTAAGCCGCATGGTTTGCCCCCCTTGCCCCGATCATCCATTCGCCGATTTCCTCGGCGCTAGTTTCGGGCAGTGGCAAGGACGGCGACAGATGGCCGTGATGCAGGACATGCAGCCGGTCGCAAATTTCGAACAGTTCTTCCAGCTCCTCGGAAATGACCAGTATCGCCTTGCCTGCATTGCGCATGGCGGCCAGGCGACGGCGGATCTGGGCGGCGGCGCCGATATCGACGCCCCAAGTCGGCTGGGCGACGAACAGCAGATCGGGCTCCAGCATGATTTCCCGACCCATGATGAACTTTTGCAGGTTGCCACCGGAAAGCGACCCGGCCTCGGCCTCCGGGCCAGAGGCACGGACGTCGAAATCGGTCATGCAGCTGTTGGTGAAGGCAGCCTCGCGCCGGCGGTCGATCAGACCATGCCGGACCAAACCGCGCCGATGCGCGGTCAGCAGCGTATTGTCGGCCAGGGACATGTCGGGCACGGCACCCCGGCCCAGCCGATCCTCGGGGACAAAGGCGAAGCCCAGCTTGCGGCGGGCCGACGTGCCCATCCGCCCGACCGGTCGAGCCTTGATGCGGATTGCGTCGCCCTGGGGCAGCCTGTCTTCACCCGAAATCAGGGCGGCAAGTTCGCGCTGGCCGTTCCCGGAAACCCCGGCAATGCCCACGATCTCGCCCGCGCGGACCTGCAGGGACGGAACCGACAGCGTGACGCCAAAAGGATCGTCGGGAACACAGGTCAGCCCCGTGATCTGCAGCAGGGCGTCGCCCGGCGCAATGGGTTCGGCGGGCAACGGTTGAGGCATCGCGCGCCCGATCATCAGCGTCGCCAGCGCATGCGCGCTGTGATCCCGGGGATCGACCTCGCCAGTGACGCGGCCGCCGCGCAGGATGGTCGCCCGGTCACAAAGCGCACGGATTTCTTCCAGCTTGTGCGAGATGAACAGGATCGAAACCCCGCTATCGCGCAGGCGCCGCAGGGTCTGGAACAGCAGTTCGACATTCTGCGGGGCAAGGACCGAGGTCGGTTCGTCCAGGATCAGAAGCCGCGGCTCAAGCATCAGGCAGCGCAGGATCTCGACCCGCTGACGTTCGCCCACCGACAGGGAATGGACCAAAGCCGCAGGGTTGACCTCAAGCCCGTAGCGCGCGCCAAGTTCGCGCACACGCGCGGCGATCGCGGCCTTGCGGCCCGGCACGACCAGCGCGATGTTCTCGACCACGGTGAGGGTCTCGAACAGCGAGAAGTGCTGAAAGACCATGCCGATACCCAAAGCCCGCGCCTCGGCAGCCGAACCGGGGCGAACGGGCTGGCCATTCCACTCCATGCTGCCTTCGTCTGCTGTCTCGACGCCGTAGATCAGTTTCATCAGCGTCGATTTGCCGGCACCATTCTCGCCCAGGATGGCGTGGATCGAATTCGGCATGACGTCGAGGTCGATGGCCGCATTCGCGGCCACCTGACCATAGGTTTTCGACACACCCCTGAGGCGCAGAAGCGGCTGCATTACTTCGGCAGCGGCGTGACGACGCCTTCGACGTGATAATCCATCGCCAGCACCTGCTCATCCGGCATGACGGCACCGGCGGCGACCACTTCCTGACCGGCGGCATTCTTGATCGGGCCGGTGAAGGGGTTGAAGGTGCCAGCGGTCATCCCGGCCTCGGCCTCGTCGATCTTGGCCTTGGCGTCGGCGGGAACATCGGGGCTGAGATCCAGAAGCCGGACCACGCCGTCCTTCATGCCCAGCCAGTGGCCCGCACCCTTGAAGGTGCCGGACAGATGCGCCTCGATCTCGGCCTTGAAATAGGGCGACCAGTCGGTATCCGCCACACCCAGGTATTTCGTCGCCGCATAGGCCTTCATCGACGAATTGAGGTTGCCGACATAGACGCCCGCCTCTTCACAGGCGGCCACCACCGAAGGCGTATCCTGCGCGTTCGAGAAGATGACATCCACGCCCTGCGCGATCAGGGCCTTCGCGGCCGATTGTTCCTTGGCCGGGTCGAACCACGAGTTCACCCAGACGACCGAAACCTCGACTTCGGGGTCGATGGCGCGTGCGCCCAGTGCGAAGGCGTTGATCGATGTGATAAGTTCGGGAATGGCGAAGGCCGAGACCGAACCGATCTTCTTCGACTTGGTCAGCGACGCCGCGGCCATGCCCAGCAGATAGGTGCCCTCGAAGTTCTTCGCGGCGAAGTTCGCAAGGTTCGGCGCGGTCTGATAGCCCGAGGCATGGATGACCGAGACGTCGGGAAAGCGGCGCGCCAGTTGCAGCGCGGCGTTCTGATAGCCAAAGGAACCCGCGATCAGGACCTTGTTGCCGTCCGACACCGTCTTTTGGAAAATCCGGTCGGCATCGGGACCGTCGCCGATGCTGTCCAGAACGGTGATGTTGATCGGGCTGCCCAGCTCGGCCTTGGCCTTCTCAAGCCCCGCGACCAGCGAATGGGTCCAACCCACGTCGCCCAGGGGCGAGGGTGCGACCAGCGTGACGCCCAGCGGGTCCGCCGCATGGGCCTTATGGGCAAGGCCAAGGCTCGCGGCGCTGGCAAGCGCTGCGCCGGTGGTCAGAAACTGACGGCGGGTTTGGGTCATTTCCGGGCTTTTCCTTCAGAAAAGTGTTGAATTCAGAACGGTTTCGGCTTCCGCGAACAACTTCTGCTCGTCCAGGCCGGGGAATTCCCCATTCTCCCAGACGATGCGGCCGTTGATCATGGTCAGGTCGGTCGGCATCCCGACGCCGACCTTGGCGATCAGGCTGTGGGGGTCGTGGCGCGTGCCGATATAGTCCATGCGCCGGGTGTCGATGGCGAACAGGTCCGCCGCCATGCCGGGTTCGAGCCGGCCGATATCGTCACGCCCCAAGCACGAGGCGCCACCCTGCGTCGCATAGCCCAGGAACTCGGCGGGCAACGGCACCGGGTTGTCGCGACCCGACGCGGCAAGGCATTGCAGCATGTAGCCGGAATGGATGCAGTGCATCAGGTTCGAATTGTCGTTCGAGGCCGCGCCATCCGCCCCAAGGCTCAACCGCACGCCCTGCGCGGCCATGGCCGGAATGTCGGTCACTTCCGCCCCGACCAGATAGACCGGTTCGGGGCAATGCGAGACGCCGGTGCCGCTGGCGGCAAGACTTGCGATCTCGGACCGGGTCAGTTCCCAGCAATGGGCATAGAAGCTGTCGGGCCCGGCAAAGCCCAACTGTTCGAGATAGTCGATGCTGCGCAGACCAAAGCGCGCCTCGATCACCGGGCTTTCACCTTCGCCGGCATGGGTGTGCAGGATCACGCCCTTGTCGCGGGCAAGGCGCACCGACTCGGCAAACGTTTCGCGGTAGCAATTGACAGGCTGGCAGGGCGCGACCGCGACCTGGCGCATCGAAAAGCGATCTGCGTCGTGATAGGTGTCGATCAGGCGCGCGCAATCGGCGATGAAGCCATCCGTCGTCTCAAGCATCTCGTCGGGGATGGTCGAGCCTTCGGATTTCGGCAGGGTATTCCCACCCCGCCCCGCATGGAACCGCATCCCCAGAAGCTCGGCCGCTTCGAACTGGCGGTCGACGATCCGGCCGCCGGCGTGGCGCGGAAAGCAATACTGGTGGTCAAAGGCGGTCGTGCAACCATGCTTGATCAGCTCGGCCATTGCAGTGACCGAGCTGTGATAGAAGCAATCCTCGGTCAGCCGGGCGAAGATCGGATAGATCGTGTCCAGCCACTCGATCAGCGACAGCCGCGTCCAGTCCAGTTCGACCCGGTTGCGCACAAAGGTCTGGAAGAAGTGGTGATGCGTATTGACGAGACCGGGGTAAAGAAACCAACCGCTCGCATCGATCACGCGCGCGCCGTCCGGCGCGGCCAGGTTCTTGCCAATGGCTGCGATGGCCGGTCCCTGCGTCAGCAGATCCGCGTCGCGCAGGACCGCAGCCCCGGACGAGGGCACAATGGCGGCGCAGTTGCGAAACAGGATCGCGCCAGTCATGCGGACGCGACCACCGGATCGCCGCCGATCTCGTTGTTCGGCTCTGGGCTGAGATCGTGCAGGCGGTGGATGCCCGGCATCTCGATAAAGCCCTCAAGCGAGCGGACCGCCCGCAGCCACAGCCGGATCGCAGGGTAATCGTCCAGGCTGACCCCGCCATCGGGGGCAAGCGCCACATGCGGAAAGACGGCAATATCGGCGATGGTCGGCGCGGGCCCGGTCAGGAAGGCATGACCGTTGATCCTCGCCTCGGTCAGCGCAGCTTCAAGGATCCGCAGCCACATGATCCCATCCGCCTGCAACCGGTCAAGATCGCCGGGCTGACCCAGCATCTCGTGCGCGCGCGCGCCGCCAAGGCTGGCGGCAAGATGGGTCGCTCGGGCCAGCCACTCCTGAACCAAGGGCCCCTGCCCCAGCCATTCGGGCGCATCCGCCACAAGATGGTTCAAGATCGCCGCAGGCTCGGTCAGGGTCAGCGGCCCGTCGACCAGAACCGGGATGCTCCCGGCCGGGTTGATCTGGCGAAAGGCCGCGCCGCGATGTTCCGCGCCGGGGTGGAAATCCACGGCCACCTGTTCAAACCGCTTGCCCAGCAGCGCCGCCATAAGCCGCGCGGTATAGCATTCGGGGGAAAGGATGTAATCGTAAAGGATCATGCTGCCACCAGCTGCGCGCCATAGGAAATGCCATTCCGCTTGAGCCAGCGGCGATAGGCGATCGAGGTCATGTCGGCGCGCGTCGGCGTCTCCATGCCGGGATCCAGCGGCAGCTTGCGCGGCAACTGGTTTTCAAGGATCGAACGGTCCTGCATGAAGATCATCTGCTGGAAATGGATCAGTTCGGCCATCGAGGTTTCGTCGTCGAACAGCGCCATCCAGGGCCAGACCTCGCACAGTTCCTCGGTCAGCGGCTGCACGAAAAGGGTAATGACGTCCCATTCCCCCGGCCTGGGCGGCGAGGTCTTGTAAAGCACCGAGCAGGTCGGATGCGGCACGCGGTACATGTATTCGATCTCGGTCCCGCCTTCGGCCGATTTGGCGGCCTGCGGTTGATAGAAGCGCACCTTGGTCGCCCAGACCTCGTCGATCTCGTCGCGGATCTGGACTTCGTAGCGATAGACCTCGGTATGAGGCTCGGAACCCAGGATGTCGGTGTGAACGAAGGGGAAATGCGCGATGTCGAGGAAGTTCTCGACCGCGCGAAGGGGCGAGCATTTCACCCGCACGCTGCCCACGTCTACCAGCCTGCGACCGGGCTGCGTCGCTTCGGGCAGCGGGAATATCTCACCCGGTTCGCCAAGCGAGGTCCAGACATGCCCATAGGCGATCTTCACCGGCAGTTTGCGTCCGTCCAGCGTCTCGACCACGGGGGTGCCATCGACCCCGGTGATCCGGATCGCCTGCCCAAGCAGCAGCGTTTCCCGGCCAGGAGCCGTGGGAAGAAGTGCGGCGATGGCGACAGGAAACCATTCGTTCACGATGTCACGGGTCATTGGGCGGCCTCGGTCGTTTCGGTTTCAAGCCCGCGACGCAGGGCTTCCAGCGCACGCGATGCCGCGATGCGCGTCGCGGCATCCGCTTCCGGCATCAGGGCATGGAGAACGGTCCGCCCCTGCGCGTCAAGCAAAGCAAGTGTCAGCGCTTCCTTGCAGCCCGGCAGGCTGACCTTGCCCATCAGGCCGTCGATGCCCAGGGCTGCCGCCACCTCGGCAATCGGGCGCTCGACAGCAATCGAGCGCAGCGGCAGGACGTCCCCGACCTCGGGGGGCGCGGTTTCGGTCCCTTCGGCCGCGACCCAGATCAGGCCGCCCTGCTCGACGCAGGCAAGCCTGCCCGCGCGGACGGCGGCGGGCGGAACCAGGTCGGGATGCGCGGGGATCTTGCGGCACTGGCCGGTCCCGTCATAGCGCCAGCCGTGATAGATGCAGGACAGCATCTCGCCCCGCACGAAGCCGTGCGACAATCTCATGCCGCGATGCGGGCAGCGGTCGTGAAAGGCCGAGACGCGACCCGAACCGCCGCGCCAGATCGCAAGTTCTCCCAGCGGGGTCTTGGCCGGCATGGCGGTGGCGATTGAAAGATCGGCGGACAGGGCGGCTGGAACCCAGTTTGGCATAGGCGACTCTTATTGGCGTGGCGCGACACTAGGATTGCCGAAAGCGCTGGCAATCCAAAGCGTCCTGAAAGGCTGCGATATGTTCGATTTGCTGAAACGATGTGCAAACTGGCAAGCGCGGATCGAACTCACTCGGGCACGGGATGTCTTTCGATCTCCTCCACCCAGGTTTCGGCCGGTCCAAGGCTGCATCCCAGTTCCATCGCGTCGATCAGGTCGGCAGGACCGCCGACGGTCAGGTCAAGACGGTGGTCTGTTTCGTGCAGAAAGGTGACGTTCAGCCCCAGCCTGCCCGCATGGCGCGTGATCCAGGGCCGAAATGCCGCGGGCGCAAGTCGGCCGGAAATCACGAAATGCTCGACCATTGTGGCTGTGGCAGACATGACGGCGCTTTCGGCGGTTGGGGTGTTGTCGCGGCGCTTATACTATCCCCTGCCCGGTCCGCAATCCACCCTGCGCGGCCAGAAGGCACCAGCCGTGGATGACGAGCCGTCAATTGGTGATAAATCGTTAAAATCGTTTACTTCCCCTTCGCGCTATTCGTCCCAAGAAAGGACACGCCGGCCAAGTTCTGCCGAGCCATGGGCAAGCGACCGGATCCGCTTTTGAACGCGGCGCGGTTCTGGCAGTTTCGCCGGGCAACAACTCATAGCCGGTCGCCCCTCCGTCGATCGCTGCAACCCCCTCGAGGCCCAAATGGACTGCGACAGCTCGCATTTCTACTCTCAGACCGCGGACTGGAATGTCGTTTCGCTGGCGACGCGCTATGTCAACGTCGTCGATGACCCTTCTCGGCTTCGTACCCGGGACGGGCGGCAGCTTGATCCTGCGCTGCGCGGGTACCAGATCACCGAAGTTCCCGCGGACGAGGCGGCGAGGCGGTTTCCCGGCCTTGCGGCGGGGCGCCTTGGCGCAAGCGGCAAGCAGCGGATCGCGCTGCTGCTGGATCCCGAAACGGGCGAACCCGCACAAGCGGCGGACGGAACCCCGGTGATCCTGCCCCCGACCCGCGGCACTGATCCGGGCATCGCGAACATGGTCAGCTGGCGGGCGGATACCGGAGTCGTGCTGCAGACGGGCGGTCCGCCCGAATCCTTCCTGACGGTGCTGGGCACAGCATTCCCCGAGGTTAACGTGATCCGTCTCGACATGAATGCCGAGACGCTCGACAATCCGCAGCGTGCCAGCGACTGGCGAGCCTTCGCCGAACTGGCCGCGAAGTACGGCTATGGCTTGATCATCCAGAATTCTGACGGTGAACTGGCCGGCGGCTTCCTGTCCGACGGTGTACCGCGCAAGTCGCACAAGCTGGGCCTGCGGGACATCGGCCCGGCCAATGCGCTGCGCAATCCTTCGGCCCGCGGTGACTGGAAGATCAACGACGTGCGCGATGACTGGGACGTCATGCTGAAATGGTTCCGCAAGCCGGAAAACAACCACATCCTTGACGCGGTCGTCGGCTGGGAGCTGATCAACGAGCCGAT
This sequence comes from Paracoccus sp. KR1-242, assembly GCF_049446195.1. Lineage (NCBI taxonomy): Bacteria > Pseudomonadati > Pseudomonadota > Alphaproteobacteria > Rhodobacterales > Paracoccaceae > Paracoccus > Paracoccus sp. KR1-242. The sequence goes on along the minus strand of NZ_JBMSED010000005.1, from coordinate 66,072 downwards.
GGCCTATGGCCGCAGCCCCAAGGCCGGAAAGATCTATGCCCAGCACATGCACGACCTGATCTTGGACCTGGATTGGGGCGGCAAGCGGATTCTTGTCGGTGGGCTTGGCGCATCGGCCCAGTTCAGCCGGATAGATCTTGCCCCGATCCGACAGGCGGCAGGCGACAAGCTGATCTGGTCCGTCCACATGTATCCGGGCTGGGTCGCCGCCGATGTTCCCGACCCCGCGGGGCAGCGCTTTCACGGCGCAATCTGCAAGGGCATCGGCGCATTGAAGCAACCGGGAAATGACATCCTGCTGACCGAGACGCATCTGCAATCCTCGCCCAGCCTGCTGGATCCCGGCACTCAGGATCCGGATGTCGCACCCTCGTACAACCTGGCGCGAGAGTTTCCCTGGTTCGCCGATAACGGCATCGGCCTGTCATGGTGGACGCCTGTCGGGCGCAGGTCGTCCTTCCTGATCCCCGAGAAAGGCGATACCGGGCAGTGGTCGGTGCTGCTCGACCTCGCGGCTTTCGCGCATTGGGGCTGGATCCGCGACGAAACCGCGCCTCGGCCCGGCGCAGAGGAGCATTACGGAACCGCAGGGGCCGACCGCGTCGCTTTGGCGTCAGGCACGGGGCTGGTGGAAGGCGCGAATATCGCGACGCCGCACGGTCTGTTCTTCGCGCTGGACGGCGACGACCAGATCATTGGCAGTGATTTGCCCGACCTGATCTATGGCGGCTCTGGAAATGACAGCATCGCCGGAGGAGATGGCGGCGACTACCTGTTCGGTGATCAGGGCGATGACACGCTGGATGGACAGGGTGGCGACGACGTCCTGATCGACAGCGAGGGCCAAAACCTCCTGACCGGCGGCAAGGGGAACGACCACCTTGAGGGCAGCGGCACGCTGGACGGCGGCGCGGGAAATGACCTTCTGATCGCGGTCCCCGGCACGCAACAGATGACCGGAGGGCCGGGGAAGGATCGTTTCGTACCGGGCCAACAGGGGAAAGTAGAGATCACCGACTTCCAGTCGGACCAAGACAGCATCGACCTGTCGGTGCTTGCCGCGCAAAAGCCCCGTCTCACGGTCGAAGCGGTTTCGCAGAATGGCGGGATCACGATATCCGCGGGGGAGACGACGATGCGCCTGACCGATGCCACCGGTCTTGCCTGCGGGGACTTCCGGAATGGCAAGGCGCTTGCCGTCACCATCGACGGCAAGCGCTGCGACTAGCTCAGCGGAAACGGAATCGCCGCGTCTTCCGGCGAATCAAAAGCCCGGCCCGGATCATCCGAGTCGGGCAGATTTTCAGCGACCGGACAGGGCCTGCATCAGGCTGATCACGCCCAGAACCTTGTTCGTGTGGTTGTCCACGCGATAGATCTGGTTGTCATCCTGATAATAGTTCCAGTTGGAACGGCGTTCGAGTTCGTAGCGGTTCGGGTCGGCCAGCACGCGGCGATAGTCGGCCGGTGCATAGCGATCCCCGACGCGAAGCGCGCGATAATCCCGGTAGTCGCGGTGGTCCCTGTGATCGCGATGATGGCGATCGTGGCGACGGGCATGGCCCGGCGGATAGCAGCCGTTACCCTTCTTCGCCAATCCGGGCGGGCAACCGTTCACCCAGCCGTGACGGCGGTCATGATCGCGATCGCGGTGGTGATCGCCGTCATGGCGGTGCCGATCGCGGCGATCATGCCGGTCACGACCGTGGTCGCGGTCATAACGCTCATGACGGTGCTCGTCATGCTGGCGATCCTGCCAGTGGCGGCGCGGGCCGGAATCGGCATTTGCCACACCAACTGCAAGCGAGGAAAGAAGAAGGGACGTAAGAAGGAGCCGAAGTTTCATGGCGATCCGGGTAAAGTAGTTGGACAATTGGCTATTGCGCCTTTCCCCTTGGACCGGCAATGCACGAATCCGGCAGCCTTGCCGGATCGGCATTTTTTTGCTGGCGCCTTCAGTAAGTTAGGCGCAGTTGCGCCCACGCCATCTTCGCGGCGGCGGCAGAGTGGAACAAGTGCTGTCCGCCGACACAGGCTTTACGAATTCTCCATCCCGCCGCAGTCTGGCTGTCATCATGCCGGACTAGCAGGGGCGCGTTCCGTTTGATGGAGATATTCATGCGCCTTGTTCCGATCCTGCTGGCCTGCGGTGCCGCGGTCTCGCCTGCCTTTGCCGAAGAGGTCTTTCCCGCGAAGCTGGCGGGTCATGCAATGCTTCCGGCGTTTACCCTGGTCACGCCGCCCGCCGACGCACCGCGCGACCTGTGGATGTCGGGAAAGTTCACCGGCAAGACCCGCAATGACGCCCTGATGAGCGTCGAGGGGGACGTGGGCAAGGCCTATGGCGGGCACAAGACGGGCGTCTCTCTGCCCTTTCCCGGTCAGCCGGTGCAGGGCATGTCGGGCTTTGCGATGAACCGGGCCGATGACGGAAGCTGGTTCACGCTGACAGACAACGGATTCGGGACCAAGCTGAACAGCCCCGACGCCATGCTGTATTTCCACCGGATGCAACCCGATTTCGCGTCAGGCAAGGTCGAGCGCCTGCAGACCGTCTTCCTGCGCGATCCTGACCACAAGGTGCCATTCCGGATCGCGAACGAGGCAACCGAGACGCGTTACCTGACCGGTGCTGATTTCGATCCCGAAAGCATCCAGTTCCTGAACGGAGAGCTTTGGATCGGCGAAGAGTTCGGCCCGAACATCCTGCGGGTCGCGGCCGACGGGCGCGTGCTGTCGGTTCATCCGACCGTGCTGGACGGTGCGGTCCTGACCGGACCGGACACGGCGGGCACTGCGGTGCCGGCCCAGCCGGGCAAGGATTTCCGGGTCCAGCGCTCTGGTGGATATGAGGGTATGGGCCTGCAACCCGGCAGCAACCTGCTGTGGGCGATGCTGGAAAAGCCGCTTCTGGCCGAGAATGGCCAGCCCGAGGGCGACTTCCTGCGGGTGATGACCTTCGACACAGCCAAGGCTGACTGGACCGGCGACAGCTATCGCTTCCGCTTGTCCGATGGCGCGACCGCGATCGGTGATTTCAACTTCATCGACGACACCCGCGCATTGGTGATCGAGCGGGACAATGGCGAAGGGGATGCCGCGCATGCCTGTGCCGAAGGGACCACCGACCAGAGCGGTTGCTATCCGCAACCCGCGCGTGTCAAGAATATCGTGCTGATCGATACAGCGACTGTCGATCCCGAGGGCTATCTGCGACGCATCGGCCATATCAACCTGCTGGACATCGCCGATCCCGATGGCAAGGCCCTGGCGGGCATGAAACCGGCAGAGGGCAATTTCACCTTTCCGTTCTTCACGATCGAGGATGTGGCACGCGTCGATGACACCCACATCCTTGTCGCAAATGACAACAACCTGCCCTATTCCGGCGGGCGCGAGATCGGTAAGGCCGCGAATAACGAGTTCATCCTGCTCGACGTCGCCGAACTGCTGGCCGCGAAGTGAACGAGATCCGTCAGTCTGATCACGACTGATGTCTGCGCGGGCGAAGGGTATACACCATCGCCCGCAACACCGCGCACAGGAACAGGGTCACGACTCCGGTCAGGGAATAGACGCCAAGCGCCCGCAGGGGAGACACGCCGATCAATAGCGCGAGCACCGCGGCCAGCGCGGCAATGGCAATCGACAGGAACAGTGCAGGCATGGCGAAACCCTTCGCATCATCCGCGTCCCGTTCCACAAAGCCTGAACTGCACCTTTGGTTCCCTGAAATGGCGTCCGGTCTCGGAACGCCCTTCCACCGCCTTGGCCGCTTCTGGGCAAAAACACCCAGAGAGAATGCGTGACGGTCAGGACAGTCCCGTGCTCAACCCGGGTTCGATGTGGCGCGCCAGCGCGATGCAATCCTGCATCGCCTTGGCGAGCACAGGGTTCAGGATCAGATCGACCGCCATGCCTTGTTCGTCGATCAGACGGAAGGTCAGCCCTGTTTCATCGACCTCGCGCAGGCCGAGCGATACCGGAGAGATTGTCAGCCCCGGTTCCGCGCTGTCATCGGACAGGGGCACGTTGATCAGCATGCTTCGCTTGGCGGACTCGATCATGTCCTCGGTCATGGATGCATCCTGTGAAGCCGGTTTCGGACCTGCGGCGGGACAATGGCTGCCCAGCTTTCTACTCCAACACCGACAATGCTGCCACGGTTCCCTAATGGCATCCCGGTAGCAAAGGGTGCGGAAGGCGAAACTTCGCCGGTTGCGGATGCACCGGTTTAACGCGGATCCGTTCTGCGGAAAATGCGGGCAAGTTCAGGAACATATTTCGTTCCCTCCCCCGCATCGACGGCCGTCGACATGGCGGCATGGATTCCGTCTGCGATGACGTGGGCGGCGCCGGATGCATCGGACATCTCGCGGTAATAGGCGATGTCCTTCAATCCGTTCGCAATGGCGAATGGCAGGTTGTCCGCATCACCGTCCAGAAGGAAGGGGGTCATCCGATCCAGCGCGACCCCCGCGCCACCGCCCTGCGCCAGAACTTGGACGAAGGCGACAGGATCGATTCCAGCATCGATCGCACCCGCCGCGGCCTCGGCGATAAGCGCCAGCGAACCCACCGAGACATAGTTGTGCAGCAGCTTCAGCCGATGGCCCGCGCCAGGACCGCCGACATGAAAGACCTGTTCGGTAAAGGCAGCCAGCACGGGGCGGACGCGATCAAGGGTTGCTGCATCTCCTCCGATCAGCAGGTTAAGCTGACCATCATGCGCGTGACGCGCGGTCCGGGTCATCGGAGCATCCAGAAAATCGGCGCCGACCTCAGCCACCGCCCGCGCCATGCGAAGGGTCGATTCCGGCAGTGAGGTCGAGCAGTCGATCACTGTCGATCCGGGGCGCAGCGATGACAGCACTCCGTCCGGCCCAGTCAGCACCGCTTCGACCTGGGGCGAGCCGGTGACGCACAGGATAAGGACATCGGCCCCGCGCGCCACCTCGGCCGGGCTGTGGCAGGCATGCCCGCCGAGTGACAGGATTTCGTCCACGGGGCGGTTGCCGGGATGATCCAGGAACGACAGCGGAAAACCCTTGCGCAGCACGTTCCTTGCAATTCCGTGCCCCATCAGGCCCACGCCGATGATCCCGACTTTCATGCAACCCCACTCCCCGCTTGCTTCGCCAAACCAGTTGTGGACCCTGACAGCGGGTGCTGCCAACCCCCATGCTTGTCTGCGTATTGATCAAAACGGGAATTGCCGATGTTTTCTCTTGGGTATATGGTCCCGGCGACACAAGTGGAAGGCACGGCATGTTTCCCATTCGCCCGCACCGCAGCATCGGAACCCTGAATTCGGCTTCCGGCGTCGCCTCGGCCTTGCTTCGCGCGCGCGCGGCGGAATGGGAAATAGATCTGTTCGAGACGCCGGAAAGCCTGACCATGCATGTCTGGGGCAGCGAGATGTCCCTGATCCCCGGTGACGGGATCGCGCGGATCGAACTCAGCGCGCCCGAACAGCGACTGATCGGTGTCCTGCAGGACAGCGCCACCGAGCTGTTCGAAAGCCACGGCATGTCGATCATTTGGGACAGCGTTGACGAAGGTGCGCTTGCTCCGGGTCTGGCCCTGATGCAGCTGGTCAGCGTCACCCAGCGCACACCCGGCTTCATCCGCGTCCGCCTGTCCGGCCCCGAGGCCGCGCGCTTCGGCCAGGGCAGCATGCATTTCCGTCTTTTGCTGCCGCCCGAGGGTCGCAGCGCCATCTGGCCGCGCATCGCCGCCAATGGCCGCACGCGCTGGCCAGAGGGCCAGGATGCGCTGCACCGCCCGGTCTATACCATTGCCGAACAGCGCGAGGACTGGATCGACTTCGATATTTTCAGCCATGTCGGCAGCCCGACCTGCGACTGGGCCGCGCGTGTCCAGCCCGGCACCATCATCGGCATCATGGGACCGGGCGGCGGTTGGTGCCCCGAAGCCGAGGAGCTTTGGCTTTTCGGGGATGAGACCGCGCTGCCCGCGATCACCCGCATGCTGGACCTGGCGCAGGGCCAGGCGCGCGCCTTTGTGCGCGCCGCCGGTCATGATCTGGGCCCGGTGGCCGACGATCCGCGGGTGACCGTGACCGAAGACCTGATGAAGGCGCTGGCCGACGCCCGGATTGACGCCGATGGTGACTTGCATGTCTGGTTCGCTGGTCACGCGACCTTGGCCCGCGAGGCGCGCCGCCATCTTGCGGCGCGCGGCCTGAACAAGCGGCAGTTCACCGCCGCCGCTTATTGGGGTCAGCCCGACAGCCGGGCGTAAACCCCACCCTGCGCGATCAGCGGGCCGTGCTGCCCGCTTTCGACGATCCGCCCCTCCTGCATGACGATGATCCGGTCCGCATTGCGGATCGTCCCCAGCCTATGCGCGATGACCAGCGTCGTGCGACCCACGGCCAGCGCGTCCAGAGCCGACTGGATCTCGCGCTCGGTCTGGCTGTCCAGCGCCGAGGTCGCCTCGTCCAGGATCAGGATGGGCGGATTCTTCAGGAAGGCCCGCGCAATGGCGACGCGCTGCTTCTGGCCGCCCGACAGCATCACGCCACGTTCGCCGACGATGGTATCCAGCCCTTCGGTCAGACCGGCAATCATCGGGCCAAGCTGGGCTTGTTCGGCGGCACGCATGATTTCAGCATCCGAAGCACCAAGCCGGCCATAGGCGATGTTTTCGCGCAGCGTCCCACCGAACAGAAAGACATCCTGGCTGACGAGACCGATCTGGCGGCGCAGGCTGTTCAGCTTCATCTGGTCAAGCGGGACACCGTCCACGGTGATCCGGCCCTGTGTCGGTTCATAAAACCTCGGGAGCAAGGCCAGCAGCGTCGTCTTGCCGGCGCCCGAGGGGCCGACAAAGGCCACCGTTTCGCCAGCCGAGATCGTCAGATCGATGCCCTTCAGGATCGGCCGGTCGGCATCATAGCCGAAGCCCACATCCTCGAACCGGATATCGCCTCGCAAGGCGGGGGCGTCGATCGCATCCGGGGCGTCCCGGATTTCGGGCTCGGTCCCCAGCAACTCCTGATAGCGACGAAACCCGGCCAGGCCGCGCGGATAGGTTTCGATCACGGCGGCGATCTTTTCGAGTGGGCGATAGAATACGCCGACCAGCAGCAGGAAGCCGACGAATCCGCCGGTGGTCAGCTGCCCCGAAAGTACATAGCCCGCCCCCATGACCATGACCACGACCTGCACCAGGCGCAGTCCCATGTATTGCAGCGCCGAGGATACCGCCATGACGCGATAGGCCTGCAGCTTGGTCTGGCGGTAACTTTGGTTGTCGGTGGCGAAAAGATCGGATTCATGGGCCTCGTTGCCAAAGGCCTGCACGACCCGGACGCCACCCAACGCCTCTTCCAGACGCACGTTGAAATCGCCAACGCGGGCATAGATCGCGCGCCAGGTGCGCGTCATGCGGCCGCCGTAGAAGATCACAAGAACCAGCATTGCCGGCACGATCAGCGCCACGATCAGCGCAAGCTGCGGATTGATGCTGAACATCAGAAGGAAGGCGCCAATGAAGGTCATCAGGGCGATGAAGGCGTCTTCGGGACCGTGATGGGCAACCTCGCCGATCTCTTCCAGGTCACGCGTGACACGGGCCACCAGCTTGCCGGTGCGCGCGCGGTCATACCAGCGCCAGCTGAGGCGAGTCAGGTGGTCAAAGGCGCGGGCCCGCATCTCGGTCTCGATATTGATGCCCAGCATGTGACCCCAATAGATCACGATGGACATCAGCCCGGTATTGACCAGGTAAAGCGCCATCAGGCCAATGGCCGCGACGACGGTCAGTCCCCAGTTGCCCTGCGGCAGCAGGTGATCGATGAAGGCGGTGACCGCCAGTGGAAAGGCCAGTTCCAACAGCCCCGACAGGACGGCACAGCCGAAATCCAGCCAGAACAGCCCCATCCAGGGGCGATAATATGCGAAGAAATCGCGCAGCATCTTAAGTCCTTGTTCGTCCTTATGCGGGAATGGCGACCCGGCCGCCATCCTCGCGTCGCAGAACCTGCATCGGCAGGCCATAGATCCGGGCCAGCGCCTCGGCGGTCATCAGGTCGTCCGGCGTGCCCTGCAGGGTCAACCGACCGCCCTTCAATGCAATCACATGGTCGCTGAACCGGGCGGCCATGTTCACCTCATGCAGGACCACGATCGCGCTTCGGCCCTGCTCATGGCACATCCGGCGCACCAGCGAAAGAACCTCGACCTGATGGGCAATGTCGAGCGCCGAGATCGGCTCGTCCAGCAAAAGCGCGCCCGCCTGCTGCGCGACCATCATGGCAAGCCACGCGCGCTGGCGTTCACCGCCCGACAGCGTATCGACCAGACGGTCGGCCAGCGGCTCGATCGCGCATTCCGCCAGCGCCGCATCGACCGCTGCATGGTCCTGCGGACCGAAGCGCCCAAGCGCTCCGTGCCAGGGATAGCGGCCGAGCGAGACCAGTTCGCGCACGGTCATCCCCTCGGCCGGGGGGGTGGTCTGGGGCATGAAGGCCAGCGCGCGCGCATAGTCCCGCGCCGACCACTCTGGCAGGCCGCGCCCAAGAAACGCCGCCTGCCCCGACGAAGCACGGATCTGCCGTGCCATCACCTTCAGCAGCGTGGATTTTCCCGATCCGTTATGGCCGATCAGCGCGACGACCTGACCCTTGGGAATGGTCAGGTCCAGTCCATCCAGCAACCGGCGGCCGGGCACATCCACACAAAGCCCGGACATCCTGAAAAGCGGTTCGGTCATCGCCTGATCCTCAACATCAACCAAATGAGCCAGGGTGCACCCAGAAGCGAGGCGAACAGGCCCAAGGGCATTTCATAGGGGAAGCCCGCCATCCTTGCGCCGAAATCAGCCGCGATCATCAGGATCGCGCCGATCAGGGCGGCCCCCGTCACGTGATCGCGCGGTCGGGCAAATCCGATCCGGCGCGCCAGGTGCGGGGCCATCAGGCCGACGAAGCTGACCGGGCCAACCAGCACCGTCGCCGCCCCGGTGCCAAGTCCCGCAAGCACGATTAGTGCGGTCCGCGCCAGTTGCAGCGGCAGCCCCAGTCCGATCGCCACTTCGGCACCAAGCGGCAGTGCGCCAAGCCATCGATGCGCCATCATCGCCGCCGCAAGCAGGCCCACGGCCAGAATTCCCAGCACCGCGGCCTGCCCCGGCCCGACGGTGCTGGAGGAACCGCTGAGCCAGGCGAGCACCTGCCAGGATTCGGCGGATCCGGTGGCCATGACCGCCGACAGGACGGCCGCCGCCATCGCCGAGACCGAGATCCCGGCCAGCAGTACCCGCTCTGCCGGCATGTCGCGGCGGCGCGCATAGGTTCCGACAAGGGCCAGCGCCAACGCTCCACCAATCATGGTGCCAAGGGTGCGAATGCCCGTTCCCGGCATGGCGAATAAAAACAGCGTCGCCGCATAACCGATTGCCGCGCCACCCGACACGCCAAGCACCTCGGGCGAGGCGAGCGGGTTCGCGGTCAATCGCTGCAGGATCGCTCCGGCCATGGCGAGAAGCGCCCCTGCGGCGGCGGCGGCAACCAGCCTTGGCAGGCGCAGCGGCAAGAAGGCGCGGAAGCTTGCCCAATCGAGAACCGCCCAGCCATGCGGCAAGCGCCCGATCCAGACGAGTACAAGCGCAAGCACAACGGCCATGGACAGAAGGCCCCACAGCAGGGGTGCGGGGCAGAACAGCCGCGGCACGGGCCCTTCGGCTGTCTCGGTTCCCGGTGGGGTCGAGCCGCGCAACCGGGGAAGCAGCCAGATCAGCAGCGGCCCTCCGATCAGGCCGGTCAGGGCACCGGTCGGGAACATTTCACCGGTCGCGCCCGCCACCAGCAGAACAATCCCATCGCTGACGGACAGGATCAGCGCTCCGACCAGCGGAGCCAGGGCCAGCACCTGCCCCATGCTTCGCGCGCCCATGCTGCGTGCCAGCGCGGGCGCAGCCAGGCCCACAAATCCGACCAGGCCCAGTTCGGCCGAAACCGCCCCAGCCAGCAGCACCGCAAGCGCAAGGACGGCAAAGCGCACCAGCGCCACGTTCATGCCCAGTCCGCTTGCCCCCGCCGCGCCCAGCGACAGCACGCGCAGAGGGCGAACCAGGCAGGCAGCCCCTGCCCCGGCAACAGCCAGGACCATCGCAAGGGCGCGCACCCCGCTCCAATCCTGCTGGACGAGCGAGCCTCCGTTCCAAATGACCAGCGACAGCAGATATTCCCCACGCGACAGCGTGATCGCCGTCGCGATGGAGGATGCGGTCAGCGAGATCAGCATGCCCGCAATTACCATCGTCACGGGAGCAAACGCGCGCCGCGCGCCAATCGCCATGACCAAAGCGGCGGCCCCCGCCGCCCCGACCAATGCGGCGGGCCATCGGCCGTGATCGAGCAGGCCGGGTGCGTAGATGGTCGCGATCACGAGGCAAAGCTGCGCCCCGGACGAGATGCCCAAGGTTGTCGGATCGGCGACGGGGTTTCGCAGGACCGCTTGAAGCAGCGCCCCGGACAGGCCGAGCGCCGCACCCGCGATCAAGGCGATGACCCCGCGCGGCATCAGCCCGAAAGCCAGCAATATCTGGTCAAGCGACATTGCCTGCGGATCGAAGGGCCAGGCGGGCCAGCCAGTGGGCATCAGCCGAAACGCGACAAGGCCCCAGAGTGCCAGTGCCGCCAGCGCGGCTAGGCTCAGCGGAATTATGGGGCGTTTCATACTTGGCTTGGTCCCGTCTCAAACGCTTCGGCCAGCAACTCGGCAAAGCGCAGCGCCGCCGGCAGGCCACCGAAGGGGGTGACGCTTGGCAATTGATACACCCGCTCGCCCCGGACCTGAGGCAGTGCCCGCCACAGGACGCTGCGCCTGAGCGACTGGCGTGCCTCGACCGCGACATCCCCGACGATGACAAGCCGCGCCTCGGGCAGATCGACCAGACGTTCGAGTGGGATCGGCGCCCGGAAACTGAACCTTGTTCGACCTTCCCAGCCATTCTGAAGTCCAAGGCGCACAAGCACATCCCCGAACATGCTGTCAAAACCGAATGCTCGCAGGTGCCGCGCGTCACCGATATCCACCAAGCCGACGGGGCGATCCGCCATTCCGGCAAGGCGCGCCGCAGCGCGCTCAAATCCCACCTCGGCATCAGAGGCTGCCCGATATGCAGCTTCTGGCCGGTCAGTGGCGGCAGCCAACGCTTCAAGGGCCGCGAAGGCCTTCTGCAAGGGACGCTCGCCCGGAACATAGAATGGCAGCGACAGAACCGGGGCGATGCCTTCCAGCCGAGGCCGATGCTGTTCGTAAAATGGAGAGCTGAGGATCAGATCGGGCCGGGTCAGCTGGAGCAGTTCGAAATTCGGCGCACCGCGCAGGCCCAGGTCGACGACATCCGGGGGGATGACCGGTGTGACCGCTTGCGCCCGGTAGCCGATCAGCTCGCAGGCAGCGACCGGCATTTGCCCGAGCGCGACCGCAGTTTCCAGCATGGCCCAGTCGATCGCCGCAAGCCGCGGCCCCTGCCCCGCCCGCACCAAGGTCGGCGCGAAAAGCGAGCCCGTCGCCGCGAAAGCGGCGACGGAGCGAAGAAAGGCGCGCCGGCCCGTCTGGAAGGGGCCTGTCACCACTTGTAGGTCAACCACGCCTGAACCTCGCGCACCTCTGCGTAGTGGCAACCGAAGCTGCCGTAGCTTGCGATGTACTCCTCTTCGGTGATGCCGAAGCGGTTCACCGACGCCTCAAACGTGCCGCGCGTATAGCGGGCCGCCAGATCACCCAAGGTCACGGCATCAACCTTGAACAAAATGTTCAGGTCACCGTAACGCTCACCGATATAGCGCAGACCAGCACCCACGCGGAAACCGCTACCGAAGTCATCATTCGGCCACAGACTTACCTCGTTGTAGGACATGCGCAGGCCTTCCACGGCCTCGCCCTTCTGGCAGGCATCCGTGTAGGCACAGGCCGCGAGCATGTCCCAACCTTCGGACAGTTCCGCGGTCGCTTCAAGTTCGACGCCTTTCGAATGACCTTCGCCCACCTGCTCGGGGAAACCGTCGATGGTGCAAGCGACGTTGCTTGGCCTCGTGTAATAGACCGCGTCGGTGAACAGCGCATCGAAGGCGGGCGGCCGACACTCCTCGCCAGCTTCCCACTGCTTGCTCGCGGTCGGCCCGAAGATGCTACCAACCCAGTCGGTTCCGATTTCCGGCTCGGATGAGGCAGAATAGCTGATATAGGGCGCCACGCCGCTATTGAAGGCATACGACAGGCCGACACGCCCGGTGGTCGCCTCATCCCGCTGGTAGGCGTCGTTTGCGTTGCCTACCCTCAGGAATTTGGTGAGGACGTCTCTCGTCTGGCTGGACCAGTCATGGCGCAAGGCAAACGTCGCGCGCCAGCTGTTCCATGCGATTTCGTCCTGACCATAGATCCCGGTCTGTTCGATCGTCAGATTCTCAATTTTGGTATACCAAATGTTCCACGGAACGGCGACATAGTCCCAGTCAAATTCCTGGTAACACACGCCCTGCCGGAACTGCCGGCCATTGTCCGGGTCGCGTTTGCACCCGACCCCTTGGTTGAGCATCTTGCGGTCGCGGTTATCCGTATCAGGATAACCCGCATGGAGTTCACGCAGGTCGTCGGCATTCCCGATCTTGGTCAGCGCAAAGGGACTTCCTGCGGGCGAGAGCTGTGGATCCTTCGAGACCGGACCGCGAAGAACCTCGATCCGCTTGCGGCCATAGAGTTCATAGGCTGGCGCGCCGAATTTGCGGATCAGATCCAGGCCGTTCAGATATTGAGAGTCGGACGCATTGAACCCGTGCAGGATCGACAGATCAAAGCGAAGTTTGGCCCCGAACGGCTCGGCCGTGACGCCCGCCATATAGCGCAGAGCCTGAGACATGCTTTAAGCGCCCTGGTCACGGATCTGCTGGTTTGTGAGGACCGAAACCGATTGCTGTGTTTCAAGCACCTTTGCCTCGGTCTTGGTGGCAATCGGGGCGGTTGGAGCCACATAGACGTGTGTCGACGCTGTCGCGTTAAGCACGACTCCATCCAGAACGACGGTAGCCCCGGCCGCTGTCGCATCGGCTGCTGCGCCATTGCCCTGGGCCATCACCGGCAACGAGAGAGAAATGAGGCTCGTCCAGGTCAGCAACGAGAGTCGAAACGGTTTCATGGGCTCGCCTCTCTTTTGCGCGGCTTGGATCAAGGGCGTGGATGATCCGCCCCCAATCCTGATGCTTTTTGTTAATTTTCCAATTGCGACATTTGGGACGCGAGCGCAAGTGTTACTTGGACCAGTGCGCCCGGGCTTGGCGGGTCTGACCACACCTTGGGTCACCATCCGAAACAAACCCGGCAGAACCCGGCATCAGCAACGTAATCTGCCTGGAACGCGATTCTTCGGGTCAGCCAATCCCGTCGCCTTGTTCGCGCGAGACCTACAGCGACAAGAAGACGCGAACATGCGCTCCTGTATTCAGGTACCTTTCATCAGAGCTATTTCGACAGCTTGCATGATTGCCTCGAGCACCTCGTCATCAAGTGGCATACCTTCAATGCGGATGAAGTGTCCTTGAACATCGTGATCCAGCCGCAGGCGCACACCGTCGGAAAGGTATTTCACCTTCTGCGAAGGCGACGGAGCGGCAACACGGCGGGGACGTCCGCCCCGGCTGGTGTCGCGCGGAGCGTCTTCCCCTCTCTGGACCACCGGCTCCAGAAGCGCCCATTCCGCATCGCCGTCGCTTGGCTGGCCAGTGGCGAGTACGCGACGCAACTCGTCAGTCATCCCCGCGCGTAAAGCCCCCGCGAGGCGCAGACCTTGCCGTTCAGTAAGCACCTGCGGATAAATCAGCAGATCCCCTAATTCTTCATGGATCTGGGCGAATGACCGAAGCTTGGAACGCTTGGCCTTGGATCCCGAAGAGAAGAGTTGCTCGATCGCTTCCTCGACGGTTTCGAAGGCCCCGTTGTCAGATGCGACGACTGCCACCCTGCCCCGCTCGTATTGGCTGAGCCCCGCGCGGATCTCATTCTCCTCAACCATGGCGACGAAAGCAGCTGCCGCACCCTCGGGTTTTCGGATCAGTGCGCGGATCGTGGTGTATTCGCCGCGCCCTGTTTCACCCAGAAGCGTCTTGATGGCAGTCAAACGGCGGTAGCCGGAAATAAGACCATAGAGCTTGCCGCCCTCGGGTACGGCAAGCTCGTATAGCTCGATCGGTAGCCGCAACCCATGGCTCAGGATCGAGGATTTCAGCTCGGCCATTTCTTCGGGGTCAAGCGCCATCCTGTCCCGCATCATCTGATCGGTGACAATTTCGGACAAGGCAACGTCCCGAGCAATCATTCCGCGGGCTTCAGCTTCGCGAAACCGCTCGGCATCCTTGCGGTTGCGTGCAGCCTCTGTCCGTTCCTCGGTCGATTGAAGCGGGGCAAGGGCCGCCGCTTCTGCCGCGACAGTCGCAATCGGCACCGATATCCCGAACGGATCCAAGCGAGTTTCGCGCGCGAAACCATCCTCGATTTCCTTCAATTGTTCGCGGGTGGGTGCCTCGAGTTGCCTGCGCTTAGCCATGTTCCGCCTCTTTGTTCATTGCCATGTCCCGCCACCAGGACCCGATCAGGATCTCCTTTACCTCGGCATAGGTACGATCGAAGGTTTCGCGCCCCCGGACATAGGTTTCCCGATTGAAGTCGCGATAATCGGCCTCATAGATCCCGTTCACCTGTTCGCCCGCCTGACCGACCAGCGCCGTGAAATCCTGACGGTAGGTGGTCATGAAATCACCGAAGTAGGCTTGAATGACATTGGCCAGGTTTGTTTGCTGAGCAGCATCAAAACGGGTGATAATGGCACGGACGACATCCCATTCGAACTTCATCTCAGGCAAACCCTGGCGTCGCCTGACAGAGTTCTCGCCGTCCTCGATGCTCGCAAATGTCGAGTAGAGCATGTCAAAAAACCGACCCGTCGAGTCAAATTCCAGGAATGATGCCCCAAGCGGGACAAGCAAGATATCCGCCGCTGCCAGCGCATTGATCGTCAGGTACCCAAGTGCAGGAGGCGTATCGAGAAGGACAACATCATAGTTGGACAGCACCCCTTCCCGGTCCAGAAAACCTGTCAGCGCGTCCCAGAGCGGCCATCCACGCAATCCCATCCGCCAAACGGGAATCTGGAACTCGGCCCAATAAAGGTTCAGCTGCGCGCCGATCAGATCGATGTTCGGCCAATGCGTCTTCTGGATGACGTCGCTCGCCGAAATCTTCAGCGCTTCGGATAGAGTTTCATCAAAGGGCAGGGGGTCTTCGCCCTGTGCCGCCCGAACCTCGTTTTCCGCTTGCAACGCGAGTGCATAATCCTTGGCGAGCAATGGGAAGATGGTTTTCCATTCGTCCTCAACCTTCCCACCCATGATCGATGTCATCGAACCTTGGCTATCCAGATCGATCACCAGGACCCGGTATCCATCCAGCGCCGCAGACATTGCAAGATGTGCGGCGGTCGATGTCTTTCCGACGCCGCCTTTGAAATTCGCGACCGCAATGACCTTGGCGGGCAGGCCCTCTGGCCGGAAGGGTCGATATTCCTTGCTGCTCGCGCCTTCGACTGCGAAGTGGTCACGCAACTGGATTACCTCCTCCAGGGTGAACCACTTCGTCCCGCCTTCCCCGATACCTTGCGGCAGATCCGTGTTCTGCTTGAGCACCCGGCGCAAATGTGCGGGTGCCACCGGAATCAGGTACCTGCAGATTTCCCAGATCGAGAACTTGCGAAGGCGCTTCGCACCATCAGGCGCATAGCCTCGCTTGGCCAGATCTGAACGGCCTCGCGCTGCGAAAGCTGCCGCTTTCGCGAATCGTGCCGTATCGATAGGCTCCCCCAATCGGGCTGCGGCCTGCTGTGGATCAAGGCTCAGATACGGCGGAGTCGCTGATTCATTCTTCTTCGACATGTTGCTTCTGCCTGCATGATGTGTCGAGTTTTCTTGGTTATGAGAGGGAATATCGCACATACGCTACGGTATGGGAATCTCGAAGTGAGCAGGGCGCAGTTTCGCCGCGAAACCTTCCTTTTACGGCCAGGAACTCGCCTTGAAGGCACCATCAAGTTGAGAATCTTTAGAAGAACTTTAAGAGTCTTTGCTTCCATTAAGTATCTGTAGATAACACATAATTTTGGCGCGATGAACCTATTCACGGGAGCAATGGGACCCAAAGACAGGCTATAGAGCACCAGCTTTCAGGAACTCAGGTGCAGATTCGCGGTTTTTTGGGTCTCCGGAACCGGGATGGCCCGAATTTCCCATTGATTGTAAGGCTCCCACCCGCTGCCAGACCACGCCGTCCCGTAAACAGGCGCCTGAATACACCATAGGGTCAGCCTACGGCACCTGTTTACGGGATAGAAATGTCTCTTCCTTAAGGCACCTCCCGTGCACTTGCTGGAGGGTACTTTCTCTGCGATGATGAAATTAAGAATCTGGCAAACGGATCAAGGGCAGGAGATTGACGGGATGACGGATCAGGTCATTACCCTGACAGGGGCATTGCGGCGGGGCTCGGTCAAAAAGAACGTCGCTGCGATCCATGTATCGGGAAAGCTGACGCTACTGCAGCGGAAGTTGTCGAACGTGCTTTTGCTGAACGCATATGACCACCTGATGACGCGTCCCAGCCATCGCATCGATGCGCGCACGCTTTGCACCATGATCGGGTATAATTCGAACGACATGGACACGCTGAAGCAGGCATTGCGCAGTCTGGCCGAGACCCTGGCGGAATGGGACATGCTTGACGACAAGGGCCGCCAGGAATGGGGCGTGTCTGCGCTTCTGTCTTATGCCCGGTTGCGGGGCGGGGTCTGCGAATATGCCTATTCGCCCGCACTTGCGGAAAAGCTGCATGATCCCAAGGTCTTTGCGCTTATCAATCTGAACATCCAGAAGCGTTTCTCCAGCGGACATGCGCTGGCGCTTTATGAAAACTGCTATCGCTTCGTCAGGACCGGCAGCACGGGTTGGTGGCCGCTTGACCTTTTCCGCAGGTTGATGGGAGTTGACGGCAGCTCTTACTACGAAAACTACAAGCACCTGAATGCAAAGATCATCAAGCCCGCGGTGGCCGAGGTGAACAAGAACTCGAACATCATCATCACGCCCGAAAATCGGAAAGAGGGCAGGGTGGTCGCGCAGATCCGCTTTCGGATCAAGGATAATCCGCAATTGCCGATGTTCGAGATCGACGACCAAGAGGGTGTGCGCAAGTCCGGTACCTACGCACGCCTGATCGGACTTGGGGCAAGTGATCGCCTGGCACGGCAATGGATCGCGGATCACGGCGAGGATCATGTCGATCAGAAGCTTGCTTACGTCGCGGGGCAGAAAGGGGTCGAAAGCCCGGTCCGTTATCTGTCCGCCGCGCTCCGCGACGGGTTCGGTGCGAAACTGCCCGAGCCCGACCCGGCCACCGTCCTGATGTTGCGCCAGCGCGAGGAAGCCTTGGCATCCGAGCAGGCCCGCCTTCGCGCTGAACGCGATGCGGTGTCCGAGGAGCGTCGGGTCCGTACCGCCAGGATAGACCGGGTGCGAGAGATTGCGGATGCCCGCAACCCGACCCAAAGGGATGCGGATCGAAGGATGTTCCTGTCACGATTGGACGACGAACTCGATCGTGGCGATTTCGTGCGGCACGGCTGGAGCTCGGCCCTGAATCTTCGGGCTATCCTGGGGTTCTGGGAAGACATGGTCCCGGGGATTTTCGAAGACGTGGCCTGAGGCGCTCGTCAGGACTCGCATCGCGGGACCGGCGTCCATATGATGTCGTCGATGCGGGGCGCACCCGTGGCCAGCATCACCAGCCGGTCAAAACCAAGCGCGCAGCCCGATGCAGGTGGCATCAGGGCAAGGGCGGCTAGAAAGTCCTCATCCAGCGGATAGCACTCGCCATAGATGCGGTGCTTTTCTTCCATTTCCAGCACAAAGCGGTGGCGCTGTTCCTGGGGGTCTGTCAACTCGCCAAAGCCGTTGGCCAGTTCAACGCCGCAGGCATAGAATTCGAAGCGTTCGGCCTCGCTTGGGTTATCCGCAGAACGCCGCGCAAGCGCGGCTTCTGCAGTGGGATAGCGGTCCAGGATCAGCGGCCGTGATCTCCCCAGATGAGGCTCGACCTTCTCGACAAGCACGCGGGACATGATGTCGGACCAGGTATCGTCCCGTGCCAGCCGGATGCCTTTGGCCTCGGCCATCGCGCGCAACGCGCGGGTATCGGTTTCCGGTCCGTCGCAGGTCGCAAGCAGATCGATGTCGGCATATTCCAGAAACGCCTCCGCGACGGTCATGATGTCGGGCGGCGCATAGGGGTCGCAGGTCTGACCCCTATAATGTAGCTGGTCAGCGCCAGCGGCTTCTGCCGCCAGCCGCAGAAATGCCACGCAATCCTTGAACAGCTGACGATAGTCTTCTTCCACGCGATACCATTCCAGCATCGTGAATTCGGGGCTGTGCCGGTCCGTCCGTTCGCGATTGCGCCAGACATGTCCAAGCGAAAAGATGCGGCGCTCGCCCGCGGCCAGCAGTTTCTTCATCGCGAATTCGGGGCTGGTATGCAGATACATCCGGTGTGGTACACCGTCGTTCCCGATCAGATCGGTGGCAAAGCCGTGCAGATGCGCCTCGTTTCCGGGGCTGGTCGCCAGCGCGCAGGGATCGATCTCAAGAAAATCGGCCGAAGCCAGCCAGTCGCGGATGGCGGCCTGCGTGCGGTTCCGGGCAAGCAGTAGGGGGCGTCGTCCGGCATGGTATTCGGGTTGCCACCAGGATTGGGGGAGGGGCGCTTTCATCTGCCGGAATCCTTCATGAGCGCAAGGTGCCGCTTGCGACTGGCAATGCGACGCGGAAAACGCTAAGGGAAGCGTCATCTTTTGCCGGCCTTGTCTTGCCGGCTTCCCGGTATCTGAAATACACGCAAGGAACCAGCCTTGAAAGTCATCGCTTCAAGCCTTCGCAAAGGCAATGTCGTCGAAATCGACGGCCGTCTGCACGTCGTTCTGACGGCAACCAACTTCCACCCCGGCAAGGGCACGCCCACGACGCAGGTTGATCTGCGCCGCATTTCGGACGGCAACAAGGTGTCGGAACGCTGGAAGACCACCGAACAGGTCGAGCGCGCCCATGTCGATGAGCGCGCCTACAACTTCCTCTATGAGGACGCCGAGGGCTTCCACTTCATGGAGCCGGAAAGCTACGAACAAGTCACCGTTTCGCCCGACGTGGTGGGGGATGACAAGGTCTTCCTCGAGGATGGCATCAGCGTCTTCCTGCAGGTCCATAACGGCGTCGCCATCGCGATCGAGCTGCCGCAGAAGGTCACCGTCGAGGTCACCGAGACCGAGCCGGTGGTGAAGGGCCAGACGGCCTCGTCCAGCTACAAGCCAGCGATCGCCCATAATGGTGTACGCATCATGGTTCCTCCGCATATCGGGGTCGGGACGAAGGTGATCATCAACACCGCTGACCTCACCTATGTCGAGCGGGCGAAGTCCTGAACGGGATCAAGGGGCGCTTCGGCGCCCCTTTTCATTTCACGCGACACGGCGACCGGCGGACCAGACCCCGGTAACTCGCGCGGTCCGGTCCATGTCGTTAAGCCGGATCACGTCCGCCCGCAGGCCGACTTGCAGCCGTCCACGATCCTTCAGTCCGGTTGCCCGGGCAGGGGCGTCGGTCACGGTGCGAAACGCGCGCGGCAGATCCTGCCACAGCCGCGACAGGTGACAGGCCCCCAGCAGCAGGCTTGAAGGAATGTAATCGGACGAGATGATGTCGAGCAGGCCAGCCTGCGCCAGAGCCTCGGCCGCGACATTGCCTGAATGCGATCCCCCCCGGATCAGGTTCGGGCCGCCCATGATCGTGGCAATGCCGTGGTCATGGCAAGCCGCGGCGGCCTCTTCGGTGGTGGGGAATTCGGCCAGCCGGATGCCATGACCGGCGCTGGTCGTGACCTGCTCGGTCGTGGTGTCGTCGTGGCTGGCAAGGGTTGCGCCAAGCCTGCGGGCTGCGTCAACCGCACCGCGCTCATGCGCGTCGCCGAAGCGATCCCGCAGGTCCTTCAGCCGAGCGACATGGGCGGCGAATTCGTCATCGCTCAGCCCCTTCTTGCCCTGAACATATTGAGCCAGCTTTGCGATGTCGCGAAACTGGCGCTGGCCCGGCGTATGGTCCATCAGACTGACCAGCCCGACGCGGTCCTCGGCCCCGAATTCGGCCAGTTCGTCCAGCAGCGTCGCGCTGCAGATCTCGGCCCGGAGATGGATGAAGTGGCTGATCCGCATCCGGTTTGCAGCACTCAGTGCGTTGATCTCGGTGACGAGTGGGCGGGCGTATTTGGCGTAACCGGCGCCGTCATCGGGAATCGACCCGACGCGTACCGCATCGAACACGGTCGTGATGCCGGTCGCAGCCAGTTCGCCGTCATGGGCAAAGATCGCGGCAGAGTGGGGCCAGTCCACACCCGGTCGCGGCTGGATGTGTCGCTCCAGGTTGTCCGTGTGCAACTCGATCAGGCCGGGCGCAAGATGCGTTCCTCCACAATCCTCGGCCCCGGCCGGAACAGCATCGCCTTCGGTAATCGCGGCGATAAGCCCGTCTTCGATATGCAGCGCGCCCCGCATCACGCGGTCTTCCAGGATCAGTTGCGCATTCGCCAGAATCATGAATTCACCTTGTCCAGCGCCGCCAGAAACTGGTCAAGCGCAGCCTCGATCGTTGTGGAATTGTCGACAGGAAACACCCGCAGGCCATCGGGCAGGGGGCCGGTTTCGCGCGCGATACGCCTGGCAACCTCGGCCGCATCCTCGCGTCCCCGCGCGGCGAGCCGGCGGGCAAGGACATCGGGCCGGGCCGTGACGTGGATCACCTGCAGGTCGGGCAGGATCCGCTGCGCCTCGGCCAGCATTCGCCGGGACAGGTTGATCAGCCGGGGTCCCTCGCCAAAACCCTCCCGCGGCAGACCGTAGCGCAGGCCATGAGCATCCCAGTGCAGCAGGAACCGGCCTTCGGCCAGCATCCTGGCGAAAACCTCGGGGGTGACGCCCTCGAAGTCCTCGCCCCCCGCGTCCGAAGGGCGGGTGATGACGCGGCGGACGATGCCCAGTTCCGGGCGTCGGGCAAGCGCCGCCGCCATCAGCGTGTCTTTGCCCGCGCCCGAGGGACCGATGACCGCGAAATGTGTCATCGCCTGGTTTCCGGGGTGAAGCCCGAGACATCGACCACCCGGTCGCATAGTCGATTTCGCGCCAGCTCGTCATGGAAAATCCCCAGGATCGCGGCGCCGCGGGCCTTGGCTTCCTCGATCAGGTGGATCACCGTTTCGCGGTTGGCGGCATCAAGGCTTGCCGTCGGCTCGTCCAGCAGCATGGCCGGATAATCGTGAACGAAGCCCCGCGCGATGTTGACGCGCTGCTGCTCTCCACCCGAGAAGGTCGTGGGCGACAGGCTCCACAAATTCTCGCCAATCCGAAGGCGGGTCAGCAATGCGGCGGCGCGATCCTCTGCCTCGGCCATGTCGACGCCCAGCGACAGAAGCGGTTCGGCGACGACCCGCAATGTCGGGACACGCGGAACCACCCGCAGGAACTGACTGACATAGCCCAGCGTCCTGCGGCGCAAGGCGATGATCTCTCGCGGTTCGGCTGATGAAACTTCAAGCGATCCGACCGCGATGCGACCCGCGTCTGCGCGGTAATTGCCCCAGATCATCCGCATCAGGGTCGATTTTCCGGCGCCTGATGCCCCGGTCAGCGCAACGCATTCGCCCGGCGCGACGGCAAGGCTTGCGCCCTCCATCACCCGCAGGACCGTCCCGCCCTGATTGTGCAGGATGAATTCCTTGGCGACATTTTCGGCTTGGATCATGGGGTCACACCTGCAGGACGGAAGAGACGAGAAGTTGGGTGTATTCGTGCTGGGGATCGTCCAGCACCTGGTCGGTCAGACCGCTTTCGATGACGTGGCCGCCCTTCATGACCATCAGCCGGTCGGCCAGAAGACGCACGACGGCAAGGTCATGGGTGACCAGCACCACGGACAAGCCGATGTCGCGCACCAGTCCGCGAAGCAGGTCCAGAAGCCGGGCTTGTACGCTGACATCCAGCCCCCCGGTCGGCTCATCCATGAAGACCAGCCGTGGACCCGACACCAGGTTGCGCGCGATCTGCAACCGCTGCTGCATCCCGCCAGAGAACTGGCCGGGCCGGTCGTCGATGCGAGTGGGATCAATCTCGACCCGGGCCAGCCAATCCTGCGCGCGTGCTCGAATGTCGCCATAATGGCGCGCGCCGTTGGCCATCAGCCTTTCGCCGACATTGCCGCCGGCGCTGACGCCGGGCCGCAGTCCGTCGCGCGGGTTCTGGTGAACAAAGGCCCAATCCGTTCGGCCAAGATGGCGCCGTTCTGCCTCGGACATGTTCAGCGTGTCCTGCGGTCCCTGATCGCGCGTGTCGAACAGAACCTCGCCAGCATCGGGTCGCAATTGTCCGGACAGGCAGCCCAGAAGGGTCGACTTGCCCGAACCGCTTTCCCCGACGATGCCCAGAACTTCGCCCGGCCAAAGGTCGAAGCAGACCCCGGTGCAACCGATCCGCGTACCATAGCGCTTGCCGACATTGCGCACGGAAAGCAGCGGTCCGGGCGCAGTGTCCGCTTGTGCTTGCGTCATGTCGGCGACTGCCAGTTGCGTCATCATGCACCCCCTTCTGCACGCTGGGCGCAGTAATCCGTGTCCGAGCAGACGAACATCCGCCCGCCGCTGTCATCCGTAATCACTTCGTCCAGATAGCTCGCCTCTGATCCGCAGATGGCGCAGGCATGTTCCGCCTTCGACGCGACAAAGGGATAATCGTCGAAATCCAGGCTGCGCACCCGCGTATGGGGCGGCAGCGCATAGATCCGCTGTTCGCGCCCCGCGCCGAACAGTTGGATCGCCGGACAGTCGTCCAATTTCGGGTTGTCGAACTTCGGGATGGGCGAGGGGTCCATGACATAGCGCCCCGCAACCTCGACGGGATACGCATAGGAGGTGGCGATCTCGCCATGGCGCGCGATGTCTTCGTAAAGACGGACCTGCATCAACCCGTAATCCGCCAACGCGTGGATGCGTCGCGTCTCGGTCTCGCGCGGCTCCAGAAAGCGCATCGGTTCCGGGATCGGCACCTGATAGACTAGGATCTGGTTCTCGGTCAGGGGCATTTCAGGTATTCTGTGGCGGGTCTGGATGATCGTCGCATCGGTCGTGCGCTCGGTCACCTCGACCCCAGCAGTGCGCTGGAAGAACTTGCGGATGCTGACCGCGTTGGTGGTGTCGTCGGCACCTTGGTCGATCACTTTCAGCACATCCTCGGGGATCAGAGTCGCGGCCGTGACCTGGACCCCGCCCGTTCCCCAACCATAGGGCATCGGCATCTCGCGACTGGCGAAAGGTACCTGATAGCCGGGCACCGCGATCCCCTTCAGGATGGCGCGGCGGATCATGCGCTTGGTGTCCTCGTCCAGATAGGCGAAATTGTACTCGCTCATGCCGCGTCCTCCGCTCCGGCGCGCAGGCGTCGGACCAGTTCCAGCTCGGCCTGGAAATCGACGTAATGCGGCAGCTTGATATGTTCCAGGAACCCGGTCGCCTGGATATTGTCGCAATGGGACAGGACGAATTCCTGATCCTGCGCGGGTGCGCCCTGATTGTCCTCGCCCAATTCCTCCCAGCGCAGCGCACGGTCGACAAGGGCCATGCTCAGCGCCTTGCGCTCGGTCTGGCCAAATGTCAGGCCATAGCCGCGGGTGAATTGCGCGGGTTCGGATTTCGAGCCCTTGAACTGGTTCACCGTCTCGCATTCCGTCAGTTCGATCTCGGCGATCTCGATCGCGAAGCCAAGCTCGGGGATCTCCAGTTCGACCGGGACCATGCCGATGCGAAGCTCGCCCACGAAGGCGTGATTGCGGGCATATCCGCGTTGGGTCGAATAGGCCATTCCCAGCAGGAAACCTTCGTCTCCGCGCGCCAGAGCCTGCAGGCGCAAGGCGCGGTCGGCGGGCAGCTCCATCGGTTCACGGGTCAGGTCGGGCGGTGCGGCTCCGTCATCCTCGGCATCCTCGATCAGGCCGTCGCGGTTCAGGAAGCCCAGCACATGCGGAGCGTTCAGTGCGGCGCCTGTATCACGGGCTGCGGGTCCGACGGGCAATTCCCCGTCCGCGGCAAGCCGAAAATCCAGAAGCCGGTGTGTATAGTCAAAGGTCGGACCCAGGATCTGCCCGCCGGGAATATCCTTGAAGGTCGCAGAAACCCGGCGCTTCACCCGCATCTGCTCGGTATCGACGGGCTCCGATGCCCCCAGACGCGGCAGCGTGGTGCGATAGGCGCGGATCAGGAAAATCGCCTCGATCAGGTCGCCATGTGCCTGCTTGATCGCCAGTGCGGCCAGGTCTGGATCATAAAGCGAGCCTTCGGCCATCACCCGCGCCACGGCCAGTGCCATCTGATCGCGGATCTGCGCGGTGTCCAGCGCCGGCTGTTCCTGGGGGCCACGATGCGCGCGGCCCAGCCAGTCATGGGCGGCGTCGATGGCCCGCTCGCCTCCTTTGACGGCGACATACATCAGAAGACCTCCGTTGAGCGGGGCAGGGCGGCGACCCGGTTGCCTGAGGTCAGGATGGCGTCCCATCCCAAGGGGAAACACGCATGGTTGCGCGCGAAGGCCTCCGGATCGGGCAGGGCCAGTGCGGCCGTGTCGCGGATGCCGGGCCCTCGCAAGTTGGACTGGGGGCCTTGGAAGTCATGGTGATCGACGATCAAGGTCGCCGCGCGGTCCGGAAATTCAGCCGTCCCGATCTGGAACCGCGCGACCGGCAGCAGCGAGTACCAGTCGCCAAGCGCGAATTGCGCCTCTTCTGCCGCGACCAGCGGCGCCGCGCAGTGAAAGGCGATCCAGTCGCGCAGTTCGGGAGTATCGTGGGATACGGCCAGATGCAGCGGAGTCGTGCGGTCGCACAGCACCAGCAGCACCGTCGCCGCGGCGGCCGAGATCGGCGCAGGCCCGTGTCCGGCCTGAAGGTCAAGAACTGTTCCGGGGCGAGCCATTGCGTTCAGGATGGCGCGAAACCCGTGGGCACTGTCACGCGAGGGTTCGGCAAACCCACCGGAAAGCCGGGGCAGGGGGGCGCTCATTCGTCCTCTCCGCGAACAAGGGTGAAGAATTCGACGCGCGTCGCCGCAGCCTCGGCCGCAGTTTGCGCGCGGCGCTGCTGCTCTTCGCACCGCAGGGTTTCGAGGATCGACTGGGTTGCGCGGGGTTCTGCCTGGCCAAGGGCATCGATCGCCGCTGCACGCAGGGCATGACCCTTGTCCCGTCCTTGGACATAGCCGTGGCCAACGTGCCCCGAACCCAGCCGGATACTTGCCCGGGTCACGGTAATCTCGCCCAGGTTGAAGGCGCTGCCGGTTCCGCCAGCGCGTCCCCGGACCATGACGGTGCCGATTTCGGGCGCGCGCAGCGTTTCATGTGGGGGCAGGTCCGGCAGCAGTTGGACCAGACGCGCGGCGGGGGCGCGGGCGAGCAGGCCCAATGCCTCGCGCCGATCCTCGGGGACGGAAATCTCGGACATCTCATTTCACCGGTTGTCTATACAACTAGACTTCTTGTAGAGTGATCGTGAGCGGGCGACAACCCGAAAAGCATGAAATTTTGGTGACGGCATGAGTTTGTGGCAAAGCATCGCGGATCAGTTGCGCGGAGAGATCGCGCGGGGAAAATGGCCCCCCGGTACCCGTCTGCCGCCGGAAAGCGATCTGGCCGCGCGCTTTGGGGTCAATCGACACACGGTGCGGCATGCGACGCGCGTGCTTGCCGATGAAGGGCTGCTTTACTCGCGGCGCGGCGCAGGTGTCTTTGTCGCGGCCAGTCCCGTCGACTATCCGCTGAGCGAACGCGTGCGGTTTCACCGCAACATCGCACTGTCCGGCAAGGTGCCGGGCCGCATCATCGATACGGTCGTGACCCGTCCCAGCGGCGATGCCGAGGCTGCGGCGCTGAGGTTGGAGCCCGGTGCGCTGGTCCATGTCTGCGAAGGCGTCTCGCTGGTGGATTTCAAGCCGGTCGCGCTGTTCCGCTCGATCTATCCCGCCGACCTGCTGCCGGACCTGCCCGTGATGCTGCGGCGCGAAGAATCCGTGACCCGCGCCCTGGCCGCATCCGGGGTCGAGGATTATCAACGCCTGTCGACCCGGATCACCGCGCGGATCGCCGATGCCGTGCAGGCTGCAAAGCTTCAGATCGAGCCAGGCGACGCGCTTTTGCGGACCGAAGGGCTGAGCCGTTGGCAGGACCGGATGGTTGAACGCGCCTTGACCTGGTGGGCGGCCGAGCGCGTGACCCTGACCCTGCCTCATCCCGAGGTGTAGCGCTCCAGAAACTTTTCTGCGGACAGGCTGCGGAAATCGGGCAGGGCTTGGCGCAGACGGGCATGATCCCAATCCCACCACGCCAATTGTTCCAGCCGCCGCGCGATATCCGGGGCGAAGCGCCGTCTTAGCGGTCGCGCGGGACAGCCCGCGACAATCGTCCAGTCGGGCACGTCCTTGGTCACGACCGCACCCGCAGCGACGATGGCACCATGCCCGATCGTCACTTCGGGCTTGATGATCGCTCCATGCCCAACCCAGGTGTCATGCCCGATTACCGTGCGGCGCGCCGAACGCGCGGCGAAGAAGTCCGGATCGGGTTCAGCATCGTCCCAATAATATTCCGAGCGATACAGGAAGTGATGCAGGCTTGCCGTTGTCATCGGGTGATCGGTCGGCCCGATCCGGACCATGGCAGCGATGTTGGCGAACTTGCCGATGGTGGTATTGGCGATGTCGCAAAGCCGCTCGCAATAGCTGTAATCCCCGAACTCGGAATTCAGCACGCGGGCATCGTCCCCGACCTCGCAATAGCGGCCAAAGGTCGAGTTTGCGCAGTCCGCGCCCGGATGCAGCAGCGGTTGGTCGGGGGAAAGTTTCGGCATGGTCAACCTCGGATCAGGCGCGCGCGCAGGCGGCCGGACAGCCAGTCCATCGCCATGACCATCACGACGATTAGCAGAATGTAATAGGCGACATGTTCCCAGTCCTTCTGGGTCTGCATCGCCTGCATCAGCAATAGACCGATCCCGCCGCCAGTGATCGCCCCGATCACGGTCGCGCTGCGCGTGTTCGATTCGAAGTAATAAAGCAGTTGCGACAGGATCACCGGTGAAACCTGCGGCATCACCGCCCATCGGATGCGCTGGACCGGCCCCGCCCCGGTTGAACGCAGACCCTCGACCGGCTTTTCGTCGATATTCTCCAGCGCTTCCGAGAACAGCTTGCCGAAGGTTCCGGTCTCGGTCAGCAGGATCGCAAGGCTGCCGGTCAGCGGCCCCGGACCGAAGGCGCGCGACAGGATGATAGTCCAGATCAGGGCGTCGACGCCGCGAAGCAGGTCGAAGAAGCGCCGCGCCGCCTGCCGCATCAGCACGAGCGGCGCGAAGTTCGATGCCGCCATGAACGCCAGCGGCAAGGCCACCAACCCCGCGCCGAACGTGCCCAGAAAGGCCATCAGGATGGTTTCGAAGATGGCCCAGGCCACGTCGCCATGGTGCCAGATGCCGTTGTTCCAGAAATCGCGCCCCATCCCGGCAAGGTTCGAGTGTTCGGGATCCACGCGGTCGCCACTGACCGCCATGGCAGCCAGCTCCGCCCAGGACTTGCCGTAAAACGGGCTGGAAAGATCAAAGAAGAAAAGTTCCCACCCGGCCTGGCGGCGAAACACCTCGGACCGGGCCCGGGTGACCGTCAGGCGTGCGCCTTCGGGCAGATCGGCACTGAAGCGATTGTCCGAAACGCTGAAATTCGGTGGCGCGTCGGTGAAATCCGTCTGGATGCCGGATCCGGTCGGGCGGATGCGATAGCGTCCGTCGGGTGTGATAAGCGTCACCAGCCCGTCCGGGGCGAAATCGACCACATGGCCCTGTGGCAGCTCGACCCGCGCGAAGTTCTGGTTCCCCGAAATCCAATCCGGGCGGTTCCCGGCCGAGAATGTGGCGTTCCGCATCCCCTCGATCGCGCTGGAAATCTCGCCGCTGCGATTGTCGCGGGTGACATGGATCTTGTAGGACCAGAAGTCCCGCATCAGCAGCGCGCCATTGTCCAGCCGCGCCCGCCCCGCCAACCCGCCCAGGTCAAATGCGACCGCGACATAGACCAGATAGGCCAGGACGACGACTGGCAGCCCCAGCGAGATCATGCGCTTGCGCGACATCATCGCGTGGACGGGATGATTTGTGGTGTTGACGGCCATCAAATGCGCCCTCCCTTTTCGCCATGCTCTTGACCGCGCACCAGACGGTTGCGCGCGACCGAGGTCAGCTGATCGAACAGCACGATGGTCACGAACAGCATCAGGAAGATCGCCATCGCGGCGTCATAGCGGCCCTGGCCCCAGCTGATCGCGTTGCGCAGCTCATAACCGATACCGCCCGCGCCGACGAAGCCCAGGATGGCGCTGGCGCGGATGTTGATTTCAAAGCGCAGCATCATGTAGCTGGCCCAGTTCGGCGCGACCTGTGGGATTACCCCGAACCAGATCCGCTGTGGCCAGCTTGCGCCCACGGATTCAAGCCCTTCGACCGGCTTCAGGCTGGCATTCTCGGCCACTTCAGAGAACAGCTTGCCAAGCGCGCCGACCGTATGGAACGAGATCGCGATGACCGCGGGCACCGGTCCGCCGCCCAGGACAAAGATCAGGACCAGCGCAATGACCAGTTCCGGAATGGCCCGGGCGATGTCCAGCAGGCGGCGGAACAGCGGCACCAGCCGCGGCCAGGGCGCCAGTCCCGGCGTCGCCAACAGCGCCATGATCCCACCACCGATCGCGCCCAGCAGGGTCGATGCGGCGGCGATGTTCAGTGTCTCGACCAGCGAAGGCAGCGCCCGCCACATGTGACCGGGCAACGCACCAGCTTTTTGCCACGCCTCCGAGATCAGCGCATCCGGATAGTCAAGGACACTTGGCAACCCCTGCAGGAAGCCGCCGGCATTACGGCGGTTCGCCATGTCGAACCCGGCGACCAGAAGCGCCGCGAAGATTGCCCAAAGGACGGTGCCATAGGCGCGCCTGCGCGCGAGCTGCGCGTGATAGGTGGCAGCGATACGGTCGGCGGTCATGTCGGCCTCGTCGGAAAATGAAATGGCGCGGGCCGGGGGGCCCGCGCACAGGAGCGGCAGCGAAAATCAGCTGCCCTTGGCTTCTTCCAGCTTCCGGGCCTCGATGATGCTCAGATAGTTGTCGTGCTTCACCGGCGAGAAGCCCGCGGTTTCTCCGCCCGCTACGCCGTAGGTGCATTCCTTGTCGGTGTTGATCATGTTCGCCATCATTTCGGTGAACTTGGCCTTGGTCTCGGCGGGCAGGGCCTTGCGGACGACCAGCGGGCCTTCGGGGATCGGCTTCGAGCGCCAGATTTCCACCATGTCGTTCATGTCGACGATGCCCGCGTCCACGGCCTTGCGCAATGCGCCCGAATTGTAGCCGTCTTCCCAGTTGCCCAGCCCGTCGGCCCAGGTCACGCCGGCATCGACGTCGCCATTGTTGACGGCGACGATGGTCTGTTCATGCCCGCCCGTGAACTTCACGTCCTTGAAGAACTGGCCCGGCTCCATCGAATAGCCCGCGGCGGGCATCTCGACGGCGGGGATCAGATATCCGGAGGTCGAGTTCGGGTCGCCGAAGCCCAGCACCTTGCCCTTCAGATCGTCCATCGAGCGGACGCCGCTGTCCTTGCGGGCAAAGCCAACCGAAAAATAGTCCGAGGCCCCGTCAAGGTTCGTCTTGACCAGCACCGGCTCGACCGCCTCGGGATCGGTCAGATAGGCCTTGGCATAGCCCGAGGCGCCAAGGATCGCCGCATCCAGCGTCCCGCCCAGCAGGCCCTGGATCACGCCGTCATAATCGGCGGGGGTGAAGATGCGGACCGGAACGCCAAGCAGCTCCTCGGTGTGCTTGCGCAGGCATTCATTGTTGGTCATGCGCTCTTGGGCGTTCTCACCGCCCAGGACACCGATGCGGAATTCCTTGATCTCTTGCGCGGCGGCAAGCTGGGGCAGGGCCAGTGCGGTCGACAGCACCAGAAGGCTGAGGGTCTTGGTCATGGTTCTCTCCAAGGTCGGGGATCAATCCGCCAGCAGCCGGTCCGCATAGGCGCGATCGGCAGGGGCGGGGATTTCAATAGCGGTCGAGGTGGTGGCTTCGCTGAACCCGGCCCCTGCGCCATAGATGTCGCGGGCGACGCCAGTGGTCAGTTGTTCGGGCGTGCCGTCAAAGACGATGCGCCCCTTGCGCATCCCGATCACGCGGTCGCAATAGCGTCGCGCGGTATCCAGCGTATGCAGGTTCGCGATGACGGTGCGCCCATCTTCTTCGTGGATCCGGCGCAAAGCATCCATCACGATCTGGGCGTTCATCGGGTCCAGGCTGGCGATCGGTTCATCAGCCAGGATGATGCGCGGATCCTGCATCAGCGCGCGAGCAATGGCCGTGCGCTGTTGCTGGCCGCCAGACAGCGCCTCGGCCCGTTTGGTCGCCTGTTCGGCGATACCCAGCCGGTCAAGGATATGGACCGCGCGGTCGACGTCCTCGCGCGACCAGACGTTGAACAGCGTCGGCAGCAGGCCGCGCTTGTTCAGCAGTCCGTGCAGCACGTTGGAGGCCACGTCGAGGCGCGGCACCAGGTTGAACTGCTGGAAGATCATCGCGCAATCGGCCTGCCAGGCGCGCTTGTCGCGTCCGGTCAGGGCCAACACGTCGCGCCCGTCGACCAGCAGCCGTCCCGCGCTGGCATCCGTCAGGCGGTTCACCATGCGCAGCAGCGTGGATTTCCCGGCACCAGAACTGCCGATGATCCCAAGGACCATGGGCCGGTCGATGACGAAGCTGGCCGCATCCACCGCCTTGGCCGGGCCGAAAATCCGGGTGATCTGCTCTGCCTCGATACGCATGCTGGCCCCTGCCTTCAAATCTGGGCGCAGAAATGACGGCGGAAGGTGACGTTCTCTTGACGGTTAATGCGACAGTTTGTGAAGCTTTCGTTGGCGTCGCAGATTTCGATCTGGATCTGTGCACGTTGCGGATGCAGAGCGAAAAACCGCGCCGCGGGAATGCTCCCCGGCGCGGTCTGATCGCTGGCATGCGCCGCCCTTGGCGCGAAGATCCCCTTAGAACGGGCTGTCGGGGTAATAGAATTGCTTGGCGTTCTCGGGCGTGATCAGCTGCGAACCGATGATGAAGCGTCCCGTCATCGGCGCGTTCGAGACGAAATGCAGTGCCGTCATCTCGATCGCGGAGGAGATCAGCGCCGGCGGATAGGTGACGTTCACGGGCAGCTGCTTGTCGCCGTCCATGATGCGCTTGACGATCTCTTTCATCCCGGCGCCGCCGATGACCCACATCTCGTCATTGCGGTTCGCGGCGGAAATCGCTTCAAGGACGCCGATCGCCATGTCGTCATCCGCCGCCCAGACCGCGTCGATCTTGGGGTATTTCGACAGGTAATCCTGCATCACCGCGAATGCGTCGTCGCGGTTCCAGTTGCCGTGCTGCATGTCGAGAATTTCGACATCCGAGCCCTCAAGCGCCTTCTGGAAGGCCTCGACCCGTTCATTGTCCAGGGTCGTCGGGATGCCGCGCAGCACAACGATCTTGGAACCGGGTTTCAGATTGGCCTTGAAATACTCGCCCGCAACGCGGCCGAAGGCGGTATTGTCGCCCGCGACGTAAAGATCCTCGATCCCTTCCTCGCTAAGTCCGCGGTCGACGACAGTGACGAATTTACCCGCATCCTTCACTGCCTTGACCGGCGCGGTCAGGGGTTCGGATTCGAAGGGCAGGACCACAAGCCCGTCGATATTCCGGGTCGCCATCATGTCCTCGATATCGTTTACCTGCTTGGC
Organism: Paracoccus sp. KR1-242; assembly: GCF_049446195.1. Taxonomy (NCBI): domain Bacteria; kingdom Pseudomonadati; phylum Pseudomonadota; class Alphaproteobacteria; order Rhodobacterales; family Paracoccaceae; genus Paracoccus; species Paracoccus sp. KR1-242. Next base: position 34,063 of record NZ_JBMSED010000005.1, on the reverse strand, counting down.
GGCATCGCCCGCCGTCGCAAGAACGAATTCGAGATTGGGATAGGCCTTGCCCAGCCGTGCGATGGTGTCCTGCGCGTGCCAGTTCAGCCCGCCCATGAAGCCGTGCGTCGCCGACGGGATCGAGACGCCGATGATCTTCTTTTCCGCCTCCTGCGCGGTGGCCGCCCCTGCCGTCATGCCGAGGGTCGCGGCAAGGACCGCGCCCTTCATCAGGTTTCTGCGTTTCATTTCCTCTCCTCCCCTTACCGCTCGTCGGCGGTGCTTTTCTCCCGCTGCAAGACGACAGCAAGAACGATGATGACGCCCTGGATCGCCCCGTTCAGATAGGGGCTGACCAGATCGGCCAAATTCAGGATATTGTCGATCAATGACAGGATCAGCACGCCGACCACGGTGCCCCAGACCCGTCCGGTGCCGCCTTTCAACGCGGTGCCGCCGATGATGACCGCGGCGATCGCCTCAAGCTCCCACAGCACCCCGGTGGAGCCAGAAGCGGAACCAAGACGCGGCACGTAAAGCACGACCGCCAGCCCGACCAGAAGTCCAAGCAGGACATAGGTCATCAGCTTCACCCGGTTCACGTCGATGGCGGAATAGCGCGCCACGCGTTCGTTCGAGCCGATGGCCTCGACATGGCGTCCGAAGCGGGAATTCCGCATCATCCACTCACCCACGATGGCGACGATGGCAAAGGTGATGATCGGCCAGGTGATCCAGCCAAGGCCCCCGTAATAGACCGGGCGATACAATGTGCGCAGGCCGGACTGCAGGCTCAGCGTGCCGCCATCCGCCAGCCAGGTCACCAGCGAACGGAAGATGCCCATCGTCCCCAGAGTGACGATGAAGGGCTCGATCCGGGCCTTGGTGACAAGCGCGCCATTCAGATAGCCCGCGGCAACCCCGCCCAGCAGGGCAACCCCCATGCCCAGCAGGATCGTGCCCCAGTTCGCCCCCAGCGCGGGCAGTGCGGCATTCATGGCAATGATCGCGATTCCGGCCAGGAAAGCGGCCATCGAACCGACGGACAGGTCCAGTCCGCCCGCCGTGATCACGAAGGTCATGCCCACGGCGATCATTCCGATGAAGGCCGAACGCGCCAGCACGTTGGTGATGTTCGCTGGCGCCAGAAAGGACGAGTTCAGCATCGCGCCCAGCACGATCAGTGCGACCAGCGCGACGATGGGGCCAAGCGTATGCAGGTTCAGGCGTTTCATGCGGCCTCGCTGGTGACGCCCATTGCAAGGCGCACGATGTTTTCCTCGGTCATGGCAGCGCCGGACAACTCGCCCGCGATCCGTCCTTCGCGCATGACGAGAACGCGATCGGACAGGCCGATCACCTCGGTCATCTCGCTGCTGATGACGATGATGCTGCGGCCTTCATCCGCCAGCTTGCGGATGAAGGCATAGATCTGTCGCTTGGTCCCCACATCGATGCCGCGGGTCGGTTCGTCGATGATGATGATGCTGGGGTCGGGCAGCATGGTCTTGGCCAGCAGCAGCTTTTGCTGGTTGCCGCCCGACAGCTTGCCTGCCACGATGTCCCGGCGCGGGGCGCGGATGTCGAAATCCTGACGCGCCTGTTCAAATGCGGCTTCCTCGGCCGGTTTGTCCAGCCGCCAGCCGCCAAAGCGTTCCAGCACCGCCAGCGTCAGGTTTTCGGTCAGGCCCTTCTCCAGCAGCAGGCCGGCCTCCTTGCGATCCTCGGTCAGGTAAGCCAGTCCGGCGGCGAAGGCATCCCGCAGGCTGCCGATGTGCGTGGCCTTGCCCGCGATGCGGATCTCGGCGCGGGCCGGGCGCAGACCGACCAGTCCTTCGGCCAGTTCGGTTCGGCCCGATCCGACCAGACCGGCGATGCCCAACACTTCGCCCTTGTGCAGGGTCAGGCTGGCGTCGTGAACCGCGCCCGGAACGGTCAGGCCCCGAACCTCCAGCGCGGCTTCACCGATCGCGTGGCCCTTGGGCGGATAGAAGTCCTGCAACTCGCGCCCGACCATCGCCGCGGCCATGCCGTGTTCATCCAGCTCGCCCCGCAGGGCCTGCCGCACGACGCGGCCGTCGCGCAGGACGGTGATGCGGTCGGCAAGGTGGTCGACCTCTTCCAGCCGGTGCGAGCAGTAAAGCACAGCGACGCCACTGGCGCGCAGCCGGTCGATCTGTTCGTATAGCGCCCCGACCTCGCGATGGGTCAGGACGGCGCTGGGTTCGTCCATGATCAGGACGCGAGCATTGCGGGACAGCGCCTTCGCGATTTCGACCATCTGGCGGTCAGGGACCGAAAGGTCGCGGATCAGGGCATCCGGCTCGATGGGGCTGTGCAGGCGCTCCAGCAGGCTGGCAGTCTGGGCCCGCATGGCGCTGTGATCAAGCCGCCAGCCGCCGGGTTCGCGGCCCAGAAACACGTTGGCCGCGACGCTGAGGTCCGGGGCAAGGTTGAATTCCTGATGGATGACGACGATCCCCGCGGCTTCGGCATCCGGCCCGCTGGCGAAACGGCGCGGCGAGCCGTCCAGGACGACCTCTCCGCCGGTCGGGTCCAGGAATCCCCCAAGGATCTTCATGATGGTCGACTTGCCTGCGCCATTCTCGCCGATCAGGGCATGGACCTCGCCCGGCTCAAGCGCCAGATCGACCCCATGCAGGACCTGGATCGGTCCGAAGCTTTTCGAGACGTTGCGCAGGGCCAGCACGGTCATGTCGCGACCTCGACCCAGGCGCCGTCATGCGCGGACGAGGCCTGCGCAGCCGCGATGAAGGCCATGCCCGACAGCCCGGCGGCCAGCCCCGGCACCCGGTCGCGGCGCGAACTGTCCCCGCGGATGATGGCGGCGATGTCGTCATAGAGGTTCGCAAACCCCTCCAGATACCCTTCGGGATGCCCAGGCGGTGTGCGGAACGAAGCCGAGCGATCCTGCGCACGGGTCAGGATCTGGGCGGGTGCGTCCTTGGGTGACAGGATCAGCCGCTCGCTGTCCTGAAGACGCCATTCCAGCGCCCCTTTTTCACCGAAAACCCGCAAGGACAGGCCGTTTTCCTGGCCTACGGCGACCTGGCTGGCCCAGATCCCGCCCTTGGCGCCCGAAGAATAGCGCAATGCAATCCGTGCATCGTCGTCGATGGGTCGCCCCGGCACCATGCTGGACAGGTCGGCAGACAGATGACTTGGGGTCTGGCCCGTCACAAATTGCGCCAGTTGCCAGGCATGGGTGCCGATGTCACCCAAAGCACCGGCCCCGGCGCGGGCGGGATCGGTGCGCCAGTCCGCCTGCTTGCTATGGGCTTCTTCGGACAGCCAGCCCTGAAGATACTCGGCCTGAACCATTCGGATCGCGCCAAGAGCGCCCTCGGCGACCAGCGCCCGCGCCTCTCGCACCATCGGCAGGGCGGAATAGTTGTGGGTCAGGAAGAAATCGGCCTTGCTGCTCGCCGCAGCCGCAGCGATCTCGCCCGCCTGTTCGGCCGTCGCGGCAAGAGGTTTGTCGCAGATGACATGGATGCCCGCGTTCAGGAAGGCAACGGCAGGGGCCGCATGCATGTGGTTCGGAGTCACGATGGCGACGGCCTGAATCCCGTCTTCGCGTGCGGACTCGGCCTGGGCCATCTGGTGGAAGTCGTCATAGCTGCGCAGACCCAGCTCCGCCGCGCTGGCCGCAGCACGGGCGGGATCGCTGCTCAGCGCGCCCGCGACCAGCTGGAAGCCCCCGTCCATGCGGGCGGCGATGCGGTGGATCGCGCCGATGAAGGCGCCGCTGCCGCCCCCAACCATGCCCAGCCGGATTGGAGTCGTCTTCATAGTCCAAGCGCCCTTTCGATTGCGCCACGATCGATGGCGCTGGCGGCAAAATCGTCGAAGGCATGGGGTGTGACGCGGATAATGTGGTCCCGCACGAAGCGCGCGCCTTCGCGGGCCCCGTCCTCGGGGTGTTTCAACGCGCATTCCCATTCGACGACCGCCCAGCCGTCAAAGCCGTATTGCGTCAGCTTCGAGAATACCGCGCCGAAATCAACCTGCCCGTCGCCAAGGCTGCGGAAGCGCCCCGCACGATCGACCCAAGGTTGATACCCGCCATAGACGCCTTGCCGCCCGTTCGGCCGGAACTCGGCATCCTTGACATGGAACATGCGGATGCGGTCGTGATAGATGTCGATATTCTGCAGGTAGTCCAGCTGCTGCAGGACATAATGCGACGGGTCATACAGCATGTTGGCACGCGCATGACCGCCCACCCGGTCCAGGAACATCTCGAAGGTGACGCCGTCATGCAGATCCTCACCGGGATGGATCTCATAGCAGATGTCGATGCCTTGATCCTCGGCCAGGTCCAGCAGGGGCCGCCAGCGGTCCGCCAGCGCGTCAAAGGCGGCTTCGACCAGTCCCGGCGCGCGCTGCGGCCAAGGATAAAGATAGGGCCAGGCCAGCGCGCCCGAAAAGGTCGCCATAGCATTCAGGCCCAGAAGTCGGCTGGCGTGAATGGCCTTGCCGACCTGCTCGACCGCCCATTCCTGCCGCGCCTTGGGATTGCCGCGCAGCGGCGCGGGCGCGAAGGCGTCGAAGCCCGTATCGTAAGCCGGGTGCACGGCGACAAGCTGCCCCTGAAGATGGGTCGAAAGCTCTGTCACCTCGATCCCACTGGCGGCGGCGATCCCGAGAAATTCGTCCCGGTAGTCCTGCGATTCGACCGCGCGGTCCAGATCCAGGATCCGCGGATCGTTCGTTGGAACCTGTACGCCCGCATAGCCGCAATCGGCGGCCCAGCGGGTGATGCCCTGCCAGCTGTCGAAGGGCGCGCCGTCCCCGATGAACTGCGCCAGAAACAGCGCAGGTCCCTTGATTGTCCGCATGGTGTTCCTCTCTCCGCATCCTCAGGCTGCACTGGCCTGAAATCGATTGCAAGAATTTCTTTGCTCTCTTGCGGCAGGGGGCTGCGCTACCCTATCGTGCGGGGATGGAGAAACTCCCTCCCCGTATTAAACTGGCAGATGTGGCGCGGCTGGCAGGGGTCTCGGCCTCGACGGTCAGTCGTGTCCTGTCCAACCCCGGACTGGTGGCCGAGGCGACCCGGTCCGCAGTGATCGAGGCTGTCGAGGCCAGCGGCTACCGCATGAACCATGCCGCGCGAAACCTACGCAAGCAGCGCACGGGCAGCGTGGTGGCGCTGGTCCCGAACCTTGGGAACCCGTTCTTCGCCAAGATCCTTGACGGCATGGGGCGGGAACTGGCTTCGGCGGGATATGACCTTCTTGTTGCCGATACGATGGACGGGCAGGGGCGGCATATTGCGTTGCAGCGTTTCCTGGACCCGTCGCGGGCGGACGGGATCATCCTGCTGGACGGGCTTGTACCCGCGGGAGACCTGCTTGGCGGAATCGATATCCCCCCCGTCGTGACCGCCTGCGAATGGATCGAGGATGCGGATCTGCCCCGTGTCATGTTCGACAATCACAAAGGTGGCCGGATGGCCGTGCGGCACCTGCGGGATCTGGGTCACCGCCATGTTGGCCTGATCGGCGGCCCCGAGGAGAATGTCCTGCACAAGGCCCGGCTTGCGGGCGCGGGTGCCGCCGCCCCGGATGTCCGGCTGACCGTGTTTTCCGGCGACTTCACGCTTCAGGCGGGCCATGCCGCGGCCATGCAGTGGCAAGCCTTGCCGCCTGCAGAGCGTCCGGGCGCGATCTTTGCGTTTTCGGACGAGATGGCTTGCGCCTTCGTCGCGACGCTGCAACGGCACGGGTTCAGCGTGCCGCGCGATGTCTCGGTGGTCGGCTTCGACGATATCGAGCTTGTCTCGCATCTCAGCCCGGCGCTGACCACGATCCGCCAACCCAAGCGCGAGATCGGGCGGCAGGCGGCGCGCATCATCCTTGAGCGGATCGAAGGGCGCGACGTGCCGCCGATGACCCTGCTTGAGCCCCGGCTGATGCTGCGCGAGACGACGGCCCCGGCCTAAGCCTCGTCCGGTTCGCGAATGGCGCTGCCGGTGCCGGGCTGGCGGGCGATCAGGCGTGCCGCGTCAGCCAGTGGAAGCAGCGGCGGCAACGATGTCGGCGTCGCAAGATAATGCGGCGTCCAGATCGGGTCGAACTTGTCCTTGAAGGCGCGCAGGCCCTCGAACCGATAGAAGCTGCCGCCGTGCCGGAAGATCAGCGACCCGAAGCGGTCCCAGACCCGGCGCGAGCGGTTGGGGTCCAGCCCCGACAGCGGCGCAAGCCCCAACGAGAAGGCGCCATAGCCCTGCTGCTTCAACGCAAGCATCAGCGCGATGAACATGAACTCCATCGTACCGGCAGGGGCATCGCTGCAGTGGCGCATCAGATCGATCGTCGCGACCTCGTGCCGGTCGGTGGTCATGACATTTCCGAAGGCCACGATCTCGCCATTGACGCGCACCAGCGCAAGCGTCCAGTGCTCCAGCCATTCGGGGTCGAAGCGGCCGATCGAATAGCCCTTTTCACGGGACTTTTTGGCCGAAAGCCATTCGTCCGAGATCCCGCGCAGCTGCGCGATCAGGGCCGGGTCATGGGGTGGCGCGCTTAGATCCAGGGTCAAACCGTCGCGCCCTGCACGGGCATAGGTGGTGCGCAGGCGTTTGCGATCCGGACCGGACAGGTCGAAATTGCGCAGGTCGACGACCGCCTCCTCGCCCATCTTGTGGAGCGTCATCCCCAGGTCCAGCATCAGCGGCACATCGGCCGGCCCGACCTCATAGAAGATGGGGCGGGCGCCCGCGCGCCGCGCCGCGTCGACAAAGCTGTAGGCGACTTCCTCGCAGGCCTCTTCCTCTCCGACCGGGGGCCCATAGGCAAGCCAGGACGACCCCGCGACCCCGAACATCAAAAAGGCCGCGCCATTGTCCGAGAACATGATCGCCTTGTCGCCCGTCAGCACGAAACCCGCATCGGGATTGACCCCCTCCATCGCGATGTGGCCGGCGGCGGCCAGCGCGCGCGCATCGGGTGGCATCGGGCGAAAGCGCGGGATGCGCAGCAGCAGGAAAAGCGCCCCCAGCCCCACGGTCAGCCCGCCCAGCAGGGCCGAACGCAGGGCGCGCGGCGCGCGTTCATCGGTTGCGAACTGCCACCACAATTCGTTGGAATAGGGGGTTTCCTTATGCGCGAAGAACAGCACGAAACCAAAGCCCGCGATGGCCGCGACCATCAGTGCGATCCAGCCCGGCGTCAGCGCGGAATGTGTCAGCAACGAGCGGCGGTGGAACGCGCGGCGGAAGGGCATCAGGATCAGGACGCCGACGACCAGCGCCGAGGCCTGCTGCAGCTCGACCCCCTCGATCAGCGCGAAGACGGCGCCGATCAGCATCGCCGCCACGGTCAGCCAGAACGCCCCCAGGCTGCGGCGGACGACGCCCAGCGACAGCACGATCAGGCCCGCGCCAAGCGCGCTGGTCAGCAGGATCGACCCTTCGAGGAAGGCCAGCGGAAAGATCGATTCCGCGAACTCCGAGGTCTCGGTCATCGGAGGCAGCAGGGCCGAGACGCTCATCCACAGGCCGGAACCGAAAACCATCACCGCCAGCAGCAGCGGTGCCAGCGGGGACATGGCCCGCAGCGCCGGCTCGATGGCGGTCAGGGCGCGACCCAGCCCGGTGCGCGGATGGCTGCGGCCCAGAAGCCGCCACCCTTCGTAGACCGCAAGCAGGATCAGGGCGAGCGCGAAGGGGAAGAGATAATAGATCAGCCGGTACAGCAGCAGCGCAGCGGCCACGTTGTCGATCGGGACGCCATTGGGCATCGCGGCGATGATGACGCTTTCAAAAACTCCGACCCCGCCCGGAACGTGACTGACGACGCCCGCCATCAGCGCCGCGGCAAAGACCGCGAGGAAGGTCGGGAAGCTGACCCCGGCATCGGGCAGCAGGATATACAGCGTCAGGGCGGAAAAGACGATGTCGCCCATGCAGATGACAAGCTGCGCGCCCAGCACCGGCAGGCTGGGCGCGTGCAGGACAAAGCGGCCCAGCCGCAATTCCCGCCGCGTGATCGCCGCCCACAGCAGGGGCGCGGCCACCGCGCAGACGGCAGCGATGGCCAGCAGGCGAATGGTCGGCTCGGGCAAGGGCAGGATCGGACCCAGCGCCGACGGGTGGATCGCCAGCGCCGAAAACCCGATCAGCGAAGCCGCGATGCCGAAGGAGGCCGCGGTAAAGGTCGAGATCGCGGCGATGTCATAGCCGTCCAGCCCAAGCCCCGAATAGACGCGCCAGCGCACGGCGGCGCCGGAAATCGCCGAAAGTCCGATGGTATTGCCGAAGGCATAAGCCATCAGGCCCCCGGTCATCGCGACGGGCAAAGGCAATGGCTTGCCGATATGGCGCAGCGCCGACCAGTCATAGGCCGCAAGGAACAGATAGCCCGCGACGGTCGTCATCAGGGCGAGACCGGTCACATGCCAGGGCGTGCCGCGAATCTGGGCGGCGACCTCGCGGATGTCGACGGGTGCCAGCAGCTTGTTCAACGCGTAAAGCCCCGCCCCGAACAGCAGGAAAGCCGCGACATAGGGCAGGAATTGCCGCCACAAAGCGGGCGGCGCAAGGTCGTCGTCGGTCTGGGATGGCCCAGTTCGCATCAAGAAACTGCTCACCTAAGATCGTGCACAATCGGATTCGCCGGGCCTGACGGCCCAGGTCGGCGGGACTTTGATGCTGCATAGTGCAGCGTGAGGCCGTGCGAAAGATGCAGCCTCGCGTCACCTGCCGCGAGATTGCCCACCTGTGCCCACCGCCGGGACGTGCGCGAAATTCGTTGTCATCGCAAGACCCGGCACTACTGTGGTGCCGAATGGCATGGGGAAGGCCAAGGGGGGAACATGCAGATCGAAGGCCGGGTGTTCGTGATTTCCGGCGCGGGATCAGGCCTTGGGGCCGCCGTCGCGCGCATGGCTGCGGCTGGCGGGGCCAGAGTCGCGATCCTGGACGTGAATGCCGATGCGGGCGCGGCGATGGTCGCCGAGCTTGGGTCTTCGGCGCAGTTCTTTCGTGCCGATGTCACCGACGCAGCCGGGGGAGAGGTGGCGATCGCAGATGCCGTCCGCGCCTTCGGGCGGATCGACGTCGCGGTCAATTGCGCCGGTATCGCCCCCGGTGAACGCATTGTCGGTCGCGACGGCCCGCATGCGCTGGACAGTTTCGCGCGGGCCATCGGCATCAACCTGATCGGCACCTTCAACATCCTGCGCCTTGCCGCCGCCGCGATGACCCTGAACGATCCGGATGAGGGCGGGGAGCGGGGCGTGATCGTCAACACGGCCTCGGTCGCGGCCTTTGATGGACAGATCGGGCAGGCGGCCTATGCCGCGTCCAAGGGGGGTGTCGCCGCCCTGACCTTGCCCGCCGCGCGAGAATTGGCCCGACACGGGATCCGGGTCATGACCATTGCCCCCGGCATTTTCGCCACGCCGATGATGGCGGGCCTGCCGCAAGAGGTGCAGGACAGCCTTGGCGCGAACGTGCCTTTCCCGCCTCGGCTTGGCCAGCCTGCGGAATATGCCGCGCTGGTGCGCCACATTGTCGAGAACCAGATGCTGAATGGCGAGGTGATCCGTCTGGACGGCGCGCTTCGCATGGCCCCGAAATAGGACGGGACGGAAAGGACGGACATGGACCCGATCGTCATCATCGGCAGCGCCCGGACCGCGATGGGCGCCTTTCAGGGCGAACTTGCGGGGGCGGATGCCCCGACCCTTGGCGCGACCGCGATCGCCGGTGCGCTTAACCGCGCGGGGCTTGCGCCAGAGGCCATGCAGGAAATCATCATGGGCTGTGTCCTGCCAGCGGGGCAGGGGCAGGCCCCGGCGCGACAGGCGGCGATCCGGGCCGGGTTGCCGCTGGGCGCGGGGGCGACGACCGTCAACAAGATGTGCGGCTCGGGCATGAAGGCCGCGATGCTGGCCCATGACCTGATCCTTGCCGGTTCGGCTGGGATCGTCGTTGCGGGCGGCATGGAAAGCATGACGAATGCCCCCTATCTGCTGCCGAAGGCGCGGGACGGCTATCGCATGGGTCACGGGCAGGTCATCGACCACATGTTCCTGGACGGGCTTGAGGATGCCTATGACAAGGGCCGCCTGATGGGCACCTTTGCCGAGGATTGCGCCGAGGCCTATCAGTTCACGCGCGAGGCGCAGGATGCCTATGCCATCGCCTCGCTTTCGCGCGCGCAGCGGGCCATTGCCGGGGGACGCTTCGCGGCCGAAATCGTGCCGGTTCACCTTGCGTCCCGCGAGGGCGCGGTGGTTGTCGATACCGACGAACAGCCCGGCAAGGCGCGGCCGGAGAAGATCCCGACACTGCGGCCCGCCTTCCGCGAGGGCGGGACCGTGACCGCGGCGAACAGTTCCTCGATCTCGGACGGTGCCGCCGCGCTGGTCCTGATGCGCGCGTCCGAGGCGGAAAGGCGCGGGCTGAGGTCGCTGGCGCGCATCCTTGGTCATGCGACCCATGCCGACAAACCCAGCCTGTTCCCGACCGCGCCGGTGGGCGCGATCCGCCGCCTGATGGAACGCACCGGCCTGGCCCTGACCGATATCGACCTGTTCGAAGTGAACGAGGCCTTTGCCGTCGTCGCCATGGCCGCGATGCGCGACCTGGGCCTGTCCCATGACGTCGTGAATGTCGATGGGGGCGCCTGTGCCCTGGGACATCCGATCGGCGCGTCGGGAGCGCGGGTGATGGTGACGCTGCTGGCGGCGCTGGAGCATCGTGGGCTGCGCCGTGGCGTTGCCTCGCTTTGCATTGGCGGAGGAGAGGCGACCGCCATCGCCCTTGAGCGGATGGACTAGGGGCGCGCAGGGCGGGCTTTCCCGCCCACATGGAACATGGCGCGAACATCTGTTTGTGGTTCCGCGACACAGGCACTATCCCTGTGTCAACGAATCCAGAGATTTCCTGACTGAACTTCATGCAAGACCATCTGATGCCCCCGACCGTCGCCGCGCCCGTCAACCCCGAGGATGCGCCGACGCCCTGGCCGGTTGTGACACCAGAGGTGAGGGGAAAGGTCAATTTTGCCTGCTCGCAGAACGGGGTCTCGGTCCTGCGCAGCCTGCGCATTGCCAATCCGGGCAAAACCAGTTTGCGCGACGTGGTGCTGACACTGGGCGCGACGCCCGCCTTCCTGCGCGAAAAGCAGTGGCGCATCGACGAGATCTCGCCGGGCGCCGAAATCGAGTTGGGCGGCCTGGACACCACGCTTGATACCGCCTTCCTGGGCGGGCTGGACGAGGCCGAGATTGGCCAGCTTGAATTTCGCGTAACCGTTGGCGACGCTCCGGCAGGTGACAGCCGGGTTCAGGTCGAGCTTCTGGCCCGCGACGAATGGGGCGGACTGGGCGAGATGGACAACATCCTTGCCGCCTTCGTCTCGCCCAACCATCCGCAGGTGGCGCGGCTTCTGAAACAGGCGGCCGCCCTGCTTGAGGCAGCCGGACATTCCGCGGCGCTGGATGGCTATCAATCCGGCGATCCGCGCAAGGTCTGGATGGTGGCGGGCGCGATCTGGTCCGCGGCCACCGGTCTTGGGCTCAGCTATGCCGTACCACCCGCCTCGTTCGAAGAACGCGGACAGCGGATCCGCGACCCCGAGCGGATCGTTTCGGCTGGCCTTGCAACCTGCCTCGATTCGACGCTCCTGCTGGCCGCGGCTTATGAGGCGGCGGGGCTGAACGCTTCCGTCCTGTTTTCTCGCGGCCATGCCTGGCTTGGGGTCTGGCTTGTTCCGAAGGACTTCGGCCAGCTGGTCGAACCGGACGTGGTGGCAGTCCGCAAAGCCTCGGTCTCGCGCGAATTCGTCCCGGTCGAGACGACCCTGCTGACGCATCGTCCCGGCATCGGCTTCGAAGAAGCCGTGACTGCAGGCCGTGACCGCCTGGCCGAAGAGATGGAAACCGAATTCGTCCAGGCGGTGGACATCAACCGTGCCCGCGCTGCGCGCATCCGTCCGCTGGCCAGCCATCGCGACTTGCCCGCAGAGGAGGGCGAGCAGGATCCGACGGCGCCCGCCGCCCTGCCGCGCCCGCTGGATGCGGGTCTTTTGCCGGGCGAACTGGCCGAAGAGATCCCCTCGACCGCATTGGGCCGCATCGAAAGGTGGCAGCGCAAGCTGCTGGACCTGTCGCTTTCGAACAAGCTGCTGAACTATCGCGAGACGCGGACCAGCGTGCCCATGGTCTGCCCCGACCTTGCCGCGCTTGAGGATCAGCTGTCGCGCGGGCGGGCTTATCGCCTGCTTGCGCTCAAGGACGAAAAGGCGGGGTCAGGTCGCGAACTGCCCGCCGACGAATTGCGCCGGATCGAGGATGAACTGGCCCGCGACGCGCTGGACAAGGGCCAGATTGCCGTGCCCTTGGGCGCGACCGAGATGGCGGCGCGTCTGACCGAGCTGTTCCGCCGCGCCCGCAGCGACGTGCAGGAAGGGGGCACGAACACCCTGTTTCTTGCGGCGGGGTTCCTGCGCTGGCGTCGCGGAGACAGCGACACCCGCCATTTCCGCGCGCCGCTGGTCCTCATGCCCGTCCGGCTTGAGCGGCGCTCGGCCCAGTCAGAATTCCGGCTTGCCCAGATCGAGGACGAGGTGCGCATCAACGCGACCCTGCTCGAGATGCTCAAGCGGGATTTCGAGTTGCGCATCCCCGAGCTTGAGGAGGACTTGCCGCGTGACGAAAGTGGGCTGGACCTGTCCCGCATCTTCGCAATCGTGCGCCAGCGCGTCCGCGACGTGGCCGGTTTCGAACTGGTCGAGGAATGCGCGCTATCGACCTTCTCCTTTGCCAAGTATCTGATGTGGAAGGATCTTGTCGACCGTGCCGACAGCCTGCGCGAAAGCCCTCTGGTCCGGCATCTGCTTGACAGCCCGACCGAGGCCTTTGCCGGCGCGGCCGAGCCGATGCCGCATCCCTCGCGCATCGACAGCCAGCTTGCCCCCGCGGATCTGCTGGCGCCGCTGCCCGCCGACAGCTCGCAGCTTGCGGCCGTGCTTGCCGCGGCCGAAGGGCGGGATTTCGTCCTGATCGGCCCGCCCGGCACCGGAAAAAGCCAGACCATCGCGAATATCATCGCGGACCAGCTTGGCCGGGGCCGGACGGTGCTGTTTGTCGCCGAAAAGGCCGCGGCTCTGGACGTGGTGCAGCGCCGGCTGGAACGTCTGGGACTGGGCAGCGCCGTTCTGGAGCTGCATTCGAACAAGGCCGACCGCAAGGCGGTGCTGGGCCAGCTTGGCCGGTCCTGGGACCGAGCAAGCGAACCGGACGGCGGCCAGTGGGTCCGCGTGACCGACGATCTGCGCCTGTCCCGTGACCAGCTGAACGCCTATGTCACGGCGCTGCATCGGCCGGGAACCCAGGGTTTCAGCGTATTTCAGGCGATCGGGCGAGTCGTGGGCGGTCCAAAGCCGCTGCCGCTGCGCTTTGCGGGCAAGGATTGCCACGACGCCGACAGCTTTGCACGCCTGTCCGCGCTGGCCCGCGATCTGGGTACGCGCCATGCGGTTGTCGCCGATCTTGACCCGACCGGACCGCTGGCGCTGTTGCGGGCGACCGAATGGTCGTTCGGCTGGCAGGACGGGTTCATCGACGCTGCGCGGAACCTGCGGCTTGCGCTTGATGAACTGGGCGCCTCGCGCGTCGCTCTGGCGCGGGCGCTGGGTCATGCAGCACCGATTGCGGATGCGCCGGTGCTGATTTCCGCGCTTGACGCTCTACCCGCTGCCCGGCTGGGGCAAAAAGCGGTTGAACCCGCAGCGCTGTCCGGTCCCGCCGCGCTGCGACGGGCGGCGGCCATGCTGCGTGACACCATCGCCGCCTGTCGGCGGGCGCGTGGCGCACTGTCCGCAAGCTATGGCGATGACACCATCGCCCGCCTGCCGCTGGATGCGCTGGAGCTGCAGTGGCGCGAGGCGCAGACCAAGTTCTGGCCATTGGGCGCACTGGCGCAGTCGAAGTCGCGCAAGCTGCTTCAGACCTATGCCTCCGGCGGAATCGCCGATCCTGCGACCGACCTGCCTGCACTGCGCGACCTTCAGCCGCTGCTGGCGCAGATCGCGGCCTCGGACCTTGCCGGACTTTCGGGCTTCGCAGGCGAGGCGAGCGATCTTGCGGCAATCGATGCCGCGCTGGATGCCGCCGAGGCCCATCTCGCGCTTGAGGAGCGCCTGATCACAGCGGGCATCGCCGCGCCCCAAATGGTGCAGCATCGCCGCGAATTGAGCGGCGCTGATGGCGGCTCCCTTGCGCCGTTTCTGCGCCGCCTTGCCGCCGCATTGGATGACGTCCGGGCCGGTGTCGCGGCCTTCGCCGTTGCGGGCGGACAGGCCGATGCCGACCATCCGCAGATCCTGGCCCTGCTGGCCGAGGTCGAGGCGCTGGCTCCCCGGTTCGCGGACTGGATGAAATGGCTGGCCGCGCGCCGGCAGGCCGAAGCGGCGGGACTTGCCCCGCTGGTCGATGCGGTCCTGTCCGGAACGTGCCTTGAGGATAGCGCCACTGCGTTCGAACGTGGTTACATGGCTTGGTGGCTACGGTTGGCCATCGATGCCTCTGCCGAACTTCGCGGCTTTGCGCATTGGGAGCATGACGCGCTGATCGGGCATTTCCGCGCCCTTGACCAGTCGATGACCGACCTTGCCTCGGCCGAGGTGATGCGACGCCTGTCCAACGACCTTCCCGCGCGCGACAGCGTGCCGCGACGCTCTGAACTTGGGGTGCTGCGCCATCAGCTGGGCCTGCAGCGGCCCACCGCCAGCATCCGGGGCCTGATCGGGCAGATGCCGGACAGCTTCCCGAAGCTGGCGCCTTGCGTGCTGATGTCGCCCTTGTCGGTGGCGCAATACCTGCCCGCCGGTCAGGCGCAATTCGATCTGGTGATCTTCGACGAGGCCTCGCAGATCTCGACCTGGGACGCGATCGGGGCCGTGGCGCGCGGGCGTCAGGCGATCATAGTGGGGGATCCCAAGCAATTGCCGCCGACGAATTTCTTCGGGCGCGGCGACGATACCGAGGATCAGGTGGCCGAGATCGCCGAATATGAACGCGACATGCCCTCGATCCTGGACGAGGTTGGGGCGGCGGGGATTCCGACCCATCGCCTGAACTGGCATTACCGCAGCCGCGACGAGGCACTGATCGCCTTTTCCAACCACAATTACTATGACGGCAGGCTGGTCACTTTCCCCTCTCCCGAAGCGTCGGGACAGGCCGTGCGGCTGCATCCGGTCAAGGGTGTCTATCTGCGCGGACAGGGCCGCACCAATGCCGAAGAGGCCCGCGCCATCGTTTCCGCGATCCGCGAGCGCCTGACCGACTGGTTGGATCTGCCCGAGGCCGCGCGGCCGACGCTGGGCGTCATCACCTTCAACAGCCAGCAGCAGGGCCTGATCCTTGACCTGCTGGATGCCGAACGCAAGACCGCGCCCGAACTGGAGTGGTTCTTCTCTGACGAGCGGGAAGAGCCGGTGATCGTCAAGAATCTTGAGAACATCCAGGGCGACGAACGCGACGTGATGATGTTCTCGATTACCTTCGGCCCCGATCCCGCCGGCAAGATCTCGATGAGCTTCGGGGCGCTGAACAATGACGGCGGCGAAAGGCGGCTGAACGTCGCGGCGACGCGGGCAAGGGCTGAGCTGCATGTCTTCAGCTCGGTCGCGGCGGACCAGATCGATCTTGGCCGGACGCGGGCACGCGGGGTGCGCGACCTGAAGGCCTTCCTGGACTTTGCGCAGCGTGGCGCGGTTGCGCTTGCGGCGCAGGATCAGGGATCGCTGGGCGGCGTCGAGTCACCCTTTGAGGCTGGGGTTCGTGATGCCCTGGCCGCGAAGGGCTGGGAGGTTCACAGCCAGATCGGCGTGTCGGGTTTCCGCATCGACCTTGGCGTGCGCCATCCCGATCGGGCCGGGGCCTGGCTGGCCGGGATCGAATGCGACGGCGCGGCCTATCACAGCGCGGCGACGGCGCGGGATCGCGACCGTGTCCGACAGTCCGTGCTGGAGGGGCTGGGCTGGACCATTCTCCGCATCTGGTCGACCGACTGGTTCCGTCACCCGGTCGAGGCCGCGGCCCGCGTCGATGCCGCCCTGCGTCAGGCGCTGGAGGCGGATCGCGCGCGCCGGGCTGCCGCCGAACCCACGACCGACATTGCGGATGTGCCCTGCGACCAGCAGCCGCAGGAGGTCGGGCAGGATCCGGAATAGGGGACGAAATCGGGGCTTCACCCTTGCCCCGATCCGGGTCAACCTGCCGCCCGTAATCCAAGCACCGAAAGGATCTCTGCCGTGAGCGAGACGACGCAAGCCCCGACAACCGACCGGATCGACGCCGAGCTTCTGCGGCGCTGGTCCCGGATTCCGGTCCCAGTCATTGTCGACCTTGCGGCAGAATGCCAGATCGACATCGCTCTGCGGCCCCTGAAACCGGCGGGACAGCAGCCCGCGCTGTTCGGGCGCGCGGTGACGGCGCGCTGTGCACCCCCCGATTTCGGGGCGGTCCTGCGCGCCATCGGGACGATGCAGCGGGGCGATGTGCTGGTCATCGACGCGGGCGGAGAAGCCGCGTGGGCGATGATCGGCGATGTTCTGGGCGGCCATCTGCACCGTATCGGGGCGGCAGGGATCGTGTGCGACGGTGCGGTGCGCGATACGGGTGCGCTGGCGGCGATGGAGGGGCTGTCGGTCTATGCCCGCCACATCAACCCGCGCGGGCCGACCGGGGCTGCGACGACCGAAGTGAACGTGCCCGTCACCATCGGCGGTTGCCGTGTCTCGCCCGGCGACATCATCATCGGGGATGATGACGGGCTTGCCGCGCTGACGCCCGGGCACCTGCTTGACCTGATCGGCCCGGCCGAGGCGAAGCTGGTCCTTGAGGCGGAATGGACCCGTCGCCTTGCCGCCGACGAGCCCATTGCCAGGATTTTCAACCTGTCCTGACTGTCAGGACAGCAGTGGATTGATCCGCGACGTATGGGGCTGGACCATGTCATAGGCATGGCCCAGTTCCAGTATCGCGCGGTCGCCAAGATGCGGCCCCATGATCTGCAACCCGATGGGCAGGCCGCTGGCGCCAAAGCCCGCCGGGACCGCAAGGGCTGGAAGGCCCGCCATGCTGGCCGGGATCACGACCTCCATCCAGCGGTGATAGCTATCCATGGCGCGACCCGCGATCTCGGTCGGCCAATGCAGGTCAGAATCGAATGCGAAAAGCTGCGCGGTGGGCAGGACCAGCGCGTCGTAGTCCCGGTAAAGCCCGCGCAGGTGTCTGAACCAGGCGCTTCGCTCGACCGAAGCGGTGTGGACCTGCGTCGCGGTCAGGCTGCGACCTTGCTCGATTTCCCAGATTGCCTCGGGCTTAAGCAGGTCACGGGTGGCGGGATTGTCGTAAAGCGCCCCCAGCTTGCCCGCGACGAGCCAGTTCCGAAGCATGACCCAGGATGCCCACAGCCGCTCCATCGCGAAACCGATGCCGACCGGCTCGACCGTGCAGCCAAGCGTCTCGAACTGGGCAAGCGCGGTTTCGCAGGTCTCGATCAGGTGGGGTTCGGTCGCAAGATAGCCGTCCAGATCGCCCAGCCAGCCGATCCGCCTGCCTTTGACCTCGGCGTCCAGGGGCT
Source organism: Paracoccus sp. KR1-242 (assembly GCF_049446195.1). Classification (NCBI taxonomy): domain Bacteria; kingdom Pseudomonadati; phylum Pseudomonadota; class Alphaproteobacteria; order Rhodobacterales; family Paracoccaceae; genus Paracoccus; species Paracoccus sp. KR1-242. Next base: position 16,455 of record NZ_JBMSED010000005.1, on the reverse strand, counting down.
GCGCGAATTCCTGCCCGTCGCCCGCAAGCGACAGGGGGTCGCGGGGATCATGTCCCGCCTGCGTCGCCAGCAGCATGGCAAGATCCGCGACGTTGCGCCCCATCGGCCCGTCGCAGGCCAGCTGGTTCAGGTAAAGGTCCGGCCCCCCGCCGGGCACCCTGCCGAATGACGGGCGGAAGCCATAGACGTTGTTCCACCCCGCCGGATTGCGCAGCGATCCCATCATGTCGCTGCCATCCGCGACCGGAAGCATCCCGGTGGCCAGCGCCACCGCTGCGCCGCCCGAGCTGCCGCCGGCACTGCGGGCCGTGTCCCATGCCCCAAGCGTGGTGCCGAAGACCGGGTTGTAGGTATGCGAGCCAAGACCGAATTCCGGTGTATTGGTCTTGCCGATCAGGATGGCGCCCGCGGCGCGGATGCGTTCGACCTGGATCGAATCCGCCGTCGGCACGCGCCCCTTCATCGCCGGAGAACCCATGACGGTCGCAATCCCGGCAGTGTCGCTGAGATCCTTGGGCGCTTGCGGCAACCCGTGCATCCATCCGCGCGAACGCCCGGCGGCAATCTCGTCATCCGCCAAGCGCGCCTCGGCCATCAGGTCGTCCCGCGGGCGCATCGAGATCAGGGCGTTGAAGCGGGGGTTCAGCCGCTCGATCCGGTCCAGATACGCGCCCATCACCTCGGTACAGGAAAATTCGCGCGCGTGGATCCCGCGGCTCAGTTCCAGCGCCGTCAGGGTGGTCAGGGAATCCGACGGGGGGATCACGGGGGCGGTCATGGCAAATCTCTCCGGCCTCAATTTCTGGTCGAAAGATCAGCAGAAATCCCCCCCGACCTCAAGCGGGGCTGTCGCGCGCCCTAACCCGCGGGCGGCGGGGTCGTGCCGAAGCGTCGGAAAAACGCGGTGAAGGCATAGGCAGACAGCACCAGCGCCAACCCGCCCAGCACATGCGCGCCGAATCCGTGTCCCTTGGTTCCCGCCTCGGCGGCCAGCAGGAAGCACATGTTGGCATCAAGGCCCAGGGGCGCGGTGCGCGGATGGGCGCGCAGGATTGCCCCCGCCGCGATGAAGGGCAGGGCCAGCGCCAGTGCCATTCCTGCCGGATCGGGCAGCAGGAAATCCAGCCCGCGATAGCCAAGCGCGGCCGCAACCCCGATCGCCGAGGCCGGTGGCATATAGGTCAGGATCGGGGCGGGATTGCGGTTGGACCCGATGATCAAACTGAAGATGCTGAGCGACAGGGCGGTGCCCACCCCGGCAGGTCCGCCGATGAGCAGTAATACCAGCGTGCCCGCCATCGCCGCGCCTGCCGCGATCAGTCCATGCCCGATCACCGCGCCGATCCTGGGGGCGCGGCGTGGAGGCAGTGGTTCCGGCCGGGGCGGGGTGAACAGGAAGGTGATGACAGTGACCGCGACGACTCCGATCATGGTGCACCAGATCCGGTCCAATGCCAGCGCCGCGGCATCCACCGGATGGTCCATCGCCGGCACCAGCACGACGGCGACCGTGATCGCGGCCAGAAGGACGCCATAGCTGTAGACAGAGCCGATCCAATAGGCGATCGCAGTTCCCAGCCCGACGGCCAGTCCCAGCACCAGGATTCTTGGCCCCGCATCGGGCAGCAGGGTCAGCGCCCACCACCCCAGAACCGCACCCAGGGCCGTTCCCGCCACCCGCAGGATCGCGCGCAGCAGAAGATCCTCGCGATGGGGCTGGGCCACGACCCAGACCGGCATTGCGGCCCAGAAAGGATTGTGCAGGCCAAGCTGCACGGCGATGACCAGCGAGATCGCGGCGGCGGCAAAGAGTTGCAGGGCGCGCAGGGCCCAGGAAAAGGCGGGGTTCATGGAACGGCGCTCGGATCTTGGTGCGGCTTGCTGTCCCCGTTGGTGCGACAGGGGGCAGCGGAATGCAACCGCTTGTTCAGATCCGGAGCCGTTCAGGCAAAGGCGGCACGGATGTCCTTGGCGTCGCAGCCATTCGCAAGCAGCGCGGCCAGCAGGATGCGTGCCTGCCCGGGACGCAGCAGCCTCGAATGGATGGCACCCGCCAGTGCCAGGTCGTGGCCGCCGCCCCCGCCGCCATAGGCCGGGGCAAGCCTGCCTTCCGGAACGCGGCTGCTGACGACGACCGGCACACCGCGCGCGCGGGCGCGGGTGACGGCTTCGACGATTTCCGGCGTCCCATTGCCCGACCCCAGGGCGGCAAGGACGATCCCACGCGCACCTGCCTCAAGGCTCGCGTCCAGATGCACCGCGTCGCCACCCGGATGCAGGGCGACGATGTCGACCCGCATCTCGGCGACCGGGCGCGGCAGGGGGGGCAGGTCGGGCGCGATCGCCGCGGCACCAGTCGCCGCCTGCGCAAAGGCATCGGCGCGGTCCGAGGCAAGCTTGTAAAGCCCCCAGGCCGGAAGCGCGCGACCGCCAAAGACCACGCGCACGCCGGTGCCATCCAAAGCGGACAGCAGGGCGTCATGCAGGTTCCGCGGTCCATCCGCATTCGGACTGTCGGCCGAGAATTGCGCGCCGGTCAGGATCACCGGCTTTCCCGCGCCATGACGCAGGTGCAGCAGCAGTGCGGTTTCCTCCATCGCGTCGGTGCCGTGCAGGACGACCACGCCGGAAACCGCAGGGTCGGCCAGTTCGGCCCCCACGCGGTCGCTGATCGCCTGCATGTCGGCCAGCGTCAGGCACGAGGAATCCTTGGCCAGCAGCTCGACCGCGCGTAGCTGCAGGGGCATCGGTGGCAGAATGTCCAGCAGGTCCTGCCCGCTGAGGCTGGGGCTGGCGGCACCGTCCCGGTCCTTGCGGCTGGCGATGGTGCCCCCGGTCGCGATGACCGCGACCAAGGGGGTATTCTCGGGCGACGTCACAGATGGAACTCCGTCTTTCCGGTCTTCGCCAGAGTATTGATGCGGTCACGGGCCAGATACCAGCCGACGATCAGCGCGGGAACGATGATGACCAGCAGCGCAACGGTCCAGGTGCCGATAGGGTAATCGAAGGCCATCAACACAACGACCCCCAGCAGGAAGGCCAGCGTCGCGATCCCGGTATAGGGTGCGCCGAACATGCGGAAGTCCGGGCGCGCGATCTTGCCATGCCGCGCCAGGTGCCACAGCTTCAATTGGCACAGCACGATCACACCCCAGGCGGTGATGATGCCAAGCGCCGCGACGTTCATCGCGATCTCGAACGCTTGCGAGGGCACGACCGCGTTCAGGATCACCCCAAGGACGGTGACGCCCGCCGTGACCATGATCCCCATATAGGGCACACCCTGCCGGTTCATCCGCGCCAGCGACCGGGGGGCCGAGCCGGCAACCGCCATCGAATGCAGGATGCGTCCGGTGGAATACAGGCCCGCGTTCAGCGACGACAGCACGGCGGTTAGGACCACCAGGTTCATGATGACATCCGCACCCTCGACCCCGATCGCACCGAAGAAGGTGACGAAGGGGCTCTCGCCCGATTTGTAGGCGGTATAGGGCAACAGCAGCGTCAGCAGCAGGACCGAGCCGACATAGAAGACGACAAGCCGGAAGACGACCGTGCGGATCGCGCGGGGCATGACCTCTCGCGGGTCTTCGGTTTCGCCCGCGGTGGTGCCGATCAACTCGATCGAGGCATAGGCGAAGACGACCCCCTGGATCACGACCAGCGCGGGCATGATGCCATGTGGAAACCAGCCGCCCTCTTGCGAGATCAGGTGCAGGCCGGGGGTATGGCCGCCAACCGGGGTGCCCGTCAGGACGAACCAGATGCCGATGGCCAGGAACAGGACCAGCGACAGGACCTTGATAAGGCTGAACCAGAACTCAAGCTCTCCGAAAACCTTGACCGACAGCATGTTCATCGCCAGCACGACGACCAGCGCGGCAAGGGCGAACATCCATTGGTCGATGCCTGCAAGCCAAGGCACATAGGCCTTGAAGAAGTTCATGTAGACGGCGACGGCGGTCACGTCCGCGACCGAGGTCATCGCCCAGTTCAGCCAGTACATCCAGCCCGCCGCGAAGGCCATCTTCTCGCCATAGAACTCGCGGGCATAGGACACGAAAGACCCCGAACTGGGTCGGTGCATGATCAGCTCGCCCAGGGCGCGCAGGACCAGAAAGGCGAAAAAGCCGCAAAGGGCATAGATCAGCACTAGCGAGGGCCCGGCAACGGCAAGCCGTCCGCCCGCGCCCAGGAACAGTCCCGTGCCGATGGCGCCACCAATGGCGATCATCTGGATCTGCCGCGGCTTCAGCGCCTTGTGAAAGCCCGCCTCTTCCGCGGCAAAGACCTGCCCCTCGGCAGGCGTCGAATTCTCTTGAAGTGCCATGTGATCTCCGTCCCGTCGCGTTTCGCTGGGCAGGCAGGTCCGGCCGGGCCTGCCCTCTTCGGGGTGCAATGCTGACAAGCTGTCTGACAGATCTGGCGTTTACTCGCGGCGAAACTTCGTCGTCAAGAAAAAAACATGCCGCGGCCCGAAGCTCGGACCGCGGCAGTATAATACCAATCCACCGCCCGGCAAAGGCGGTGGAAACGGGGATCAGACGCGTTCCAGCGCGATGGCGATGCCTTGGCCCACGCCGATGCACATGGTGGAAAGCGAGCGTTTCCCACCGGTTAGCTGCAATTCCAGCGCGGCTGTCCCGGTGATGCGGGCACCCGACATGCCCAGCGGATGGCCCAGTGCGATAGCGCCACCATTGGGGTTCACGCGCGGATCACCATCGGCGATCCCAAGGTCGCGCAATGTTGCCAGACCCTGCGCCGCGAAGGCCTCGTTCAGCTCGATCACGTCGAAATCGGACTGCACCAGGCCAAGCCGGGACATCAGTTTCTTCGATGCGGGCGCGGGACCGATTCCCATGATGCGCGGGGGAACGCCCGCAGTCGCACCGCCCAGGACGCGCGCGATCGGGGTCAGCCCGTATTTCCGCGCCGCCGCCTCCGAGGCCAGGATCAGCGCCGCCGCCCCGTCGTTCACACCCGAGGCATTGCCCGCCGTGACAGAGCCGTTTTCGAACAGCGGGCGCAGCTTGGCCAGTGCCTCGGCCGTGGTGGCGCGGGGATGTTCGTCGCGATCTACCACGACCGGATCGCCCTTGCGCTGGGGGATGGTCACCGAGGTGATCTCGCGCGCCAGACGGCCATTGGCCTGCGCGTCAGCGGCCTTGACCTGCGAGGCCAGCGCCATGGCATCCTGCGCCTCGCGCGAGATGCCGAAATCATCGGCGACGTTCTGGCCGGTCTGCGGCATGGAATCCACGCCATATTGCTTTTTCATCAAGGGGTTGATGAAGCGCCAGCCAATCGTGGTGTCATGGATTTCGGCCGCGCGCGAAAACGCGGTCTCGGCCTTGGGCATGACGAAGGGGGCGCGCGACATTGACTCGACCCCGCCCGCGATCATCAACTCGGCCTCGCCGGCCATGATCTGGCGCGCGGCGGCAAGGACCGCATCCATGCCCGATCCGCAGAGCCGGTTGATCGTGGTGCCCGTCACCTCGACCGGCAGCCCGGCCAGCAAGGCGGACATGCGGGCGACGTTGCGGTTGTCCTCTCCGGCCTGGTTGGCGCAGCCATAGATCACGTCATCGACGGCCGCCCAGTCGACGCCCTGATTGCGCTCCATCAGCGCGCGCAGTGGGACCGCGCCCAGATCGTCGGCACGCACGGCAGACAAAGCGCCGCCGAAGCGCCCGATGGGGGTGCGGATATAGTCGCAGATATAAACTTCGGTCATCTCACAGCTCCGGAACGATCAGGTCGGCGACATCGCCATCCAGATGCAGGGTTGCCCCGGTCAGGGATTGCAGCTCGTCGAAGGACATCGAGGGCAGCTTTTCGATCAGGACGAAGCGGCCGTCCCGGACATCGACCACGGCGAGCGAGGTATAGACGCGGGTGACGCAACCAACGCCGGTCAGCGGCAGCGCGCATTTCTGGACCAGCTTCGGCTTGCCGTCCTTGGTCACATGCTCGGTGATGACGGCCACGCGCTTCGCGCCATGGACCAGATCCATCGCTCCGCCGACGGCGGGGACACCCTTGGGGCCGGTCGACCAATTCGCCAGATCGCCGGTCTCGGCGACCTCATAGGCGCCAAGGATCGCGACATCCAGATGCCCGCCGCGCACCATGGCGAAGCTGTCGGCGTGATGGAAAAACGCGGTGCCGGGCTTGATCGTCACGGCCTTCTTGCCCGCGTTGATCAGATCCCAGTCCTCTTCGCCGGGGGCGGGAGCCTCGCCAAAGCCAAGGATGCCGTTTTCGGTGTGAAAGATTGCCTGACGGCCGGGGGGCTGGAATTTTGCCACCATTTCGGGGAAGCCGATGCCCAGGTTGACATAGGCGCCGTCGGCAATGTCCTGGGCCGCGCGCCATGCGATTTGGGTCGAGGTGAGTTTCGTGGTCATTCTGCGACCTCCGGATAGACGGCATTGGCGCGGTTAAGGGCTTCTTCCTGCGCGGGGTTCGCGACCTCGACCACGCCTTGCACGAAGATGCCGGGAGTGATGACGGTTTCGGGATCGATGGCGCCCGGTTCGACCAGCTCTCCGACCTGCACGATGGCGGTGCGGGCGGCCATGCACATCAGCGGCCCGAAGTTCCGCGCCGCCATGCGATAGGTCAGGTTGCCAAGCTTGTCGCCCTTGTCGGCCTTGACCAGCGCGTAATCGGCCTTCAGCCAGCGTTCCTGAACATAGGGACGCCCTTCAAATTCCTCAACCGGTTTGCCCTTGGCCAGATCGGTGCCAAAGCTGGTGGGGGTATAGAAGGCCGGGATGCCTGCCCCGCCCGCGCGGATGCGTTCGGCCAGGGTGCCCTGCGGGACCAGTTCCAGTTCGATCTTTCCGGCCAGGTAAAGCTCGGTGAAGACGCGGGGGTCGGCGGACCGCGGGAAGGAACAGATCAGCTTCGCGACCATGCCCTGTTCGATCAGCGCCGCCAGCCCGACATGACCGTTGCCGGCGTTGTTGTTAACAACCGTCAGGTTCCTGGGGCTACCCGTCGCCAGGAAGCGGTCGATCAGCGCGTGGATCAGTTCGATCGGTGCGCCCGAGCCGCCGAAGCCGCCGATCATCACCGTCATTCCGTCTTCGATCCCCGCCACGGCGGCGGCAAGATCGGGAAGGGTCTTGTCCATGGGTCCTCCTGTGCGGGCCAAGGCCGCGGGTCTGCACGGATGGCCTACACAACCGGGATGGCTTCCGTCCATGCAGTTTGTGCGATATGCTGTCGTTTGTTCGCATATCGCACAACGGGGCCGGGATGAGCATCAACGACCGCGATCTGATGGGCGGCCTTGCCAAGGGGCTGCGCGTGATCGAGACCTTCACCGCCGAACATCCCCGCCAGTCCATCGTCGAGGTCGCGGCGGCCTCGGGGCTGGACCGGGCCACGGCGCGGCGCTGCCTGCTGACGCTGGCACAGGGTGGCTATGCCGATTACGACGGCAAGTTCTTCACCCTGACGCCGCGGGTGCTGCGGCTGGGGACAGCCTGCCTTGCGACGATGCCGCTGCCCCAGATCGTCCAGCCAAACCTTGATCGGCTGTCCGAGGAGATCGGCGAAAGCTCGTCAGTATCGATCCTCGACGGGGCCGAGATCGTCTATGTCGCCCGCGCGGCGCAGCGCCGGGTCATGTCCATTGCCTTGATGCCCGGCTCGCGGCTGCCTGCATGGTGCACCTCGATGGGGCGGGTGATGCTGGCGGCGCTGTCCGAGGCGGAATTGCAGCCGCTGCTGGCGATGGCGCCCTTTCCGGCGCGCACGCCCCTGACTCTGACCGATGCCGGCCAGCTGCTTGAGGAGTTGGCCCGGGTGCGTCGCGACGGGCACGCGGTCATCGATCAGGAGGTCGAGATGGGTCTGCGTTCCATCGCGGTGCCGCTGCTGAACGGGCGGGGCAGGGTGGTGGCGGCGGTCAATGTCGGCCTGCCGGCGGCCCATGCGACGGTCGAGGATCTGCGCACTCGCTTCCTGCCGCATCTGATGCGGTTGCAGGCCGATCTGCGGGGGCTCTTGCGCTAGCTTGACGGTTCGCTGGTCCCGCCGCGCGGGGCCGATGAGGTCGCGATCCAGGTCATGGCGCGCTCGACTTCGCCCAGATGGTCACGCATGGCGTCGACTGCGCCGGACTCGTCGCCGCGCGAAATCGCCTCGGCAATCCGGCGGTGTTCCCGGTTCGAGGCGATGCGCCGATCCGCCATCAGGTTCACCAGTTCGGATTGCTGCATCAGCGCCTCGCGCGATTCCTGCACGACACGCGCGAAAAGCGCGTTCTGCGAGGCTTCGGCAATCTGGCAGTGGAAATCGGAGTCCAGCCGGACCCAGGTCAGGGAATCCGTCTCGCGCTCCATCCCGTCGCACAGGTCAAGAAGCCGCGCGACCTGCGCATCGGTGCGGCGCAGCGCGGCCCAGCCGGCGGCCGGGATCTCGATATGCGGGCGGGCCTCGACCAGATCGCGGGCCGAGATCGCCCCGTAATCCAGTTCGCTGCGCTGGGTGGCCGAGATGACGAAGCTGCCGCTGCCGCTGCGGCTGCGGGTCAGTCCCAGCGTTTGCAGCGAGCGCATGGCTTCACGGATGATCGGGCGGCTGACGCCATAAGCCTCGGCCAGACGCGACTCGGAAGGCAGTCGACTTCCGACCGCGACGCGGCCTCCCAGGATCGCGCCGCGCAGATCCTCGAACACGACCTCTGCCGCGTTCTTGCGACTGATCGGGGCTTTTTCTGTCAACCAGTCCGACAAGCTCATCTCGACTTTCATGCTTTGAAGCGCCCCAGTCTGGCCGATAGAATGACAAGGGGCAATGGCTTGGGCGTCACTCTGCCATGGCAATGACGCGGCGGGTTGACGGGTGTAAAGGATTTATTTACGAACGGTCGTATTGAAAAAATGGCTGGAGCCGATGGGACGCAAGCGCACGATCGATCGCGAAGAGCTGATGAAGGCCGTCGAGGCTGTCGCACGTCGCGACGGCATCAGCGGGCTGAGCATCGATGCCGTCGCCAAGGAAGCGGGCGTCAGCAAGTCCAGCGTCGTCTATGATTGCGAGACCAAGGCCGGACTGCTGGCCGCATTCACCCGCCATCAGCTTGCCCAGCATCGTGAAAAGTTCGACGCCGCGCGCGCGCGTTTCGAAGGCCAGCCGAACTCCTGCCTGAAAGCCCTGATCGAGGAATTCCGCTCCGCGCCCACCGAAGAGGACATCGCGATGGCGCTGCTTCTCAGCGTCGGGATGGGGGCGAATGCGGAGTGCCGCGACATCATGCGGGCGGAAATGCGCCGCGACGCGGACAATATCCGCACCGAGGCGGCCGAGCCCTACAAGATGTTGCGCACGCTACTGACCCTGCATGGGTTGGCATTTCTTGAGTTCTACGATCTTCACCGCTTCGACCAGATCACCCGCAACGAGATCCTTGATGACCTGATGGCCATCGCCGAAAGCGACAAAGGTGCGCCGCCCTCTTCAGACTGACTCCGACCTCTCCCTTCGCTCCTCCCCCTCCTGATCTGAAGGTCAGACATATGTGCTTCGATAAAACGCCTGGCAGGCTTTCCTGCCTGATGGCCGGTCTTTTGCTGCTCGCGGCGCCGGTCCATGCCCAGCAGATGCCGCCTGCCATCGTCAGCGTGCAGACCCTGAAACCCGGACCGCTTCCGGTCGTGAACGAATTGCCGGGCCGCGTCGCGGCGACCCGCATGGCCGAGGTGCGTCCGCGCGTCGGCGGCATCGTCGTCAGCCGCATCTTCGAACAGGGCAGCCAGATCAAGGAAGGCGATGTCCTTTACAAGATCGATCCGGCGCCCTTCGCCGTGCGTGTCGCCAGCGCCGAGGCGACGCTGGCCCGCGCCGAGGCCGCCCGCCAGAACGCGGAAGACCAGATGCACCGCGCCGCCGCCCTGCGCGAACGCAAGGTGACTGCCGGCGTCGACCTTGAAAACGCGACGACGACCCTGGCCCAGGCCGAGGCGGATGTCTCGATTGCCCGCGCCGCGCTGCAGGAAGCGCAACTGAACTTGGGCTATACCGACGTCACCGCCCCGATCTCGGGCGTTGTCGGTCGTGCGCTGGTGACGGAAGGCGCACTGGTCAACGCGCAGAACGATATCATGGCGACCATCCATCAGCTGGATCCCGTCTATGTCGACGTGACGCAATCCTCGTCGGATCTGTTCGCACTGCGCCGCGCGCGCGATGCGGGCACGCTGGTCATGGCCACGCCGGACGAGGCGCGCGTCGAGCTGGTCTTTGACGATGGCAGCGAATACGCCCATTCGGGCAAGCTGCTTTTCTCGGAAGCCAGCGTGGACAGCACCACGGGGCAGATCACGCTGCGGGCCGAATTCCCGAACCCCGATGGCGACCTGTTGCCCGGTCTTTACGTCCGCGCGCGGATCGAACAGGCGGTGCGCCAGAACGCGCTGACCATTCCGCAGATGGCGGTGCAGCGTGACCAGGCGGGCCGGGCCTATGTCTATGTCATGAAGGATGCAGACACGGTCGAACGTCGCGATGTCCGGCTGGGCCAGACCAGCGACAACAGCTGGCTGGTCGAGGATGGCCTGCAGGCGGGCGACAAGGTCGTCGTTGCGGGTGCGCAGAAGCTTCACCCGGATGCCAAGGTCGTGGCCGAACCGGTCGAGGCTGCCTCGGCCAAGGCCGAGGCGGGTGCCGACGCCGGAAACGGCGCGGAAGCCGCCGCCGATGCGCCTGCTGCCAAAGCCGACGAGGCAGCGGCCAACCCGGCCCCCGCATCGGACAAGGCCAAGGCCGCGCAACAGGGATAAGGGACCATGGCACAATTCTTCATCACCAGGCCCGTGCTGGCCTGGGTGATCTCGATTTTCATCGTGATTGCCGGGCTGATCTCGCTGCCGGCGATGCCGGTCGCGCAATATCCGCAGGTCGCCTGGCCGCAGATCACCATCTCGACCTCCTATACCGGTGCCGCGCCGGGCGAGATCAACCAGTCCGTCGCCCAGCCCATCGAGGATGAGCTGAACGGCGTCGAGGGCCTTGCCTATTACGAATCCGTTTCGGACAGCTCGGGCGCGATGTCGATCACCGCGACGTTCGAGCCGGGCACCGATGTCGCGCGCGCCCAGGTGGACGTGCAGAACGCCGTCGCCCGCGTTGAACCCCTGCTGCCGCAAAGTGTGGTTGACCAGGGCGTCCTGGTTGAAGAGGCCGGCTCGGGCTTCCTGATGATGGTCGCGCTGACCTCGCAGGATGGCAGCTTCAACGACATCGCGCTTGGCGACTATATCAACCGCAACGTCGCGGGCGAGATCCGCCGGATCGAGGGCGTTGGCCGGGCGCAGGTCTTTGCACCGGAACGCGCGCTTCGCATCTGGATCGATCCCGACAAGATGACCGGCCTGAACCTGTCGACCGACGAGGTCGTGGCCGCCATCCGTGCCCAGAACGCGCAGGTCGCGGCGGGCAAGGTCGGCGCGGACCCGAATCCGATGGGGCAGCAGCTGACCGCGACCGTCCTGATGAAGGGGCAGCTGGACGACCCCGAGGAATTCGGCAAGATCGTTCTGCGCGCCAATGCCGACGGTTCTGCCGTTCTGCTGCGCGACGTCGCCCGGATCGAGATCGGGGCCGAAACCTACAGCTTCGCCTCGAACATCAATGGCAAGCCGGCTGCCGCCATCGGCATCCAGCTTTCGACGACCGGCAACGCGCTGAACACATCCGAGGCGGTGCACCAGAAGATGGAAGAGCTGTCGCGCTTCTTCCCGCAGGGCATGAGCTATTCGATCCCCTATGACACCACCCCCTTTGTCGAGGCCTCGATCGAGAAGGTGCTGCATACGCTGGTCGAGGCCGTGGCGCTGGTCTTCGTCGTGATGTTCCTGTTCCTGCAGAACTTCCGCTATACCCTGATCCCGACCATCGTTGTGCCGATCGCGCTGATGGGAACGATCTCGGTCATGCTGGTCGCGGGCTTCTCGATCAACGTGCTGACCATGTTCGCAATGGTGCTGGCCATCGGCATCCTTGTCGATGACGCCATCGTCGTGATCGAGAACGTGGAAAGGATCATGGCGACCGAGGGCCTGCCCCCGCGAGAAGCGACGCAGAAGGCAATGGGCCAGATTTCGGGCGCCATCGTCGGGATCACGCTGGTCCTTGCGGCGGTGTTCATCCCCATGGCCTTTTTCCCCGGTTCGTCCGGCATCATCTATCGTCAGTTCGCGTTGACGATGGTGGTCGCGATCCTGTTCTCGGCCTTCCTGGCGCTGACGCTGACCCCGGCGCTTTGCGCGACCTTCCTGAAGCCGGTTACGGGGCATCATGAACGGAAAGGATTCTTCGGCTGGTTCAACCGCAATTTCGACCGCCTGACCCGTCGCTATGCCGGCAGTGTCAGCATGGTGACGCGGCGGCGGCTGGTGATGATGGCCTTTTACCTGGTCCTGGTCGGGGTGACGGCCGCAGGCTTTGTCCGCCTGCCGACCAGCTTCCTGCCGAACGAGGATCAGGGTTTCATCATCACCGACGTCCAGACGCCGCCCACCGCCAGTTCGAACCGGACCGACGAGGTGCTGTCTTCGGCGACGCAGATGTATCTGAGGAATGACGCGATCGAGAACGTCGTCGCCATCCGTGGCTTCAGCTTCTCGGGGCAGGGTCCGAATGCCGGCCTGATCTTCGTCACCTTCAAGGACTGGGCCGACCGCACGCAATCCGCGCAAGATATCGCGGGCGGCGCGAACATGGAGCTGTTCACCTATAAGGATGCGCAGGCTTTCGCGCTGTCGCCGCCGCCCATTCCGGGTTTCGGCACCACGGGCGGCTTCAGCTTCCGGTTGCAAGATCGTGGCGGGCAGGGGCAAGAAGCCCTGAAGGCCGCGGCCCAGCAGATGATCGCCGAGGCGCAGAAAGGCGGCATCGTCACCGGTCTGCGGATCGAGGGGCTGCCGGATGCGGCGCAGGTCTTCGTCACCATCGACCGTGAAAAGGCGAATGCCTTTGGCGTGACCTTTGCCGATATCTCGGCGACGATCTCGCAATACCTCGGCTCGGCCTATGTCAACGACTTCCCGAATGCGGGCAAGATGCAGCGTGTGATGGTGCAGGCCGATGAAGGTTCCCGGATGCAGGCCGAGGATATCCTGAAGCTGACCGCGCGCAATTCGCAGGGTGGCATGGTGCCGTTTTCCTCCTTCGCCAGCGTGAACTGGGAACAGGGCGCGTCGCAGGTGGTGGGCTATAACGGCTATCCGTCGATCCGCATCGCAGGCTCTGCCGCGCCGGGCTTCAGCTCGGGCGCCGCGATGGCCGAGATGGAGCGTCTGGCGCAGGCACTGCCGCAGGGCTTCGGCTATGAATGGACTGGCCAGTCGCTGGAAGAGATCCAGTCCGGCTCGCAATCGACGCTGCTGTTCGCGATGAGCGTGCTGTTCGTCTTCCTGCTGCTCTCGGGGCTTTACGAAAGCTGGTCCATCCCGCTTTCGGTGATGCTGGTGGTGCCGCTGGGCGTGCTGGGCTGCGTGGCTGCCGTGATGCTGCGCGGAATGCCCAACGACATCTACTTCAAGGTGGGTCTGATCGCGATCATCGGGCTTTCGGCCAAGAACGCCATCCTGATCGTCGAATTCGCCAAGGAATTGCGCGAGGAAGGCAAGACCCTGATCGAGGCGGCGGTCGAGGCGGCGCGCCTGCGCTTCCGTCCGATCCTGATGACCTCGCTGGCCTTCACGCTGGGCGTGGTCCCCTTGGCCATTGCGACCGGCCCGTCCGCGGCCAGCCAGAACGCCATCGGCACTGGCGTGATCGGGGGGATGATTGCCGCCACCATCCTTGCGGTGTTCTTCGTCCCGGTATTCTTCGTCTTCGTGCTGGACCTTTTCAGCCGTCTGACACGGCGGGGCAGGGATGAAGCCCGGCAAGCCGGTTCCGCGGGCTGACAGCCTGCCCTGACACTGCGCGGGCGGCCCCTTTCCGGGTGCCGCCCGTGCCCTTTCCAAAGTGCCCCGAGGGGGCGCACCAACTCTTCGAGTGACCCGAATGACCCAAGCCTACAATCCGTCCCGCCGCCTGCTTCTGGGGGGGCTCGTCTCGGCCCTTGCGCTGGCGGCATGTTCGCCCGTCGCCTATACCGCGCCGGAGCCCGATCTGCCTGCGCGTTTCGCGGCGGATTCCCCGGCCCGCCGCGCAGGGTCCAATGCATGGTGGTCCGCCTTCCGCGACAGCCAGCTTGACAGCCTGGTCCAGGCCGGGCTTGCGCGAAACCTTGACGTGCAGACCGCCGTCGCGGTGATCCGTGAAGCCCAGGCAAACGCCCGCCTGGTCGGCGCAAACGACCTGCCGCAGGTCCAGCTTGAGGGCGCGGCGAACCGGGGCATCAGCGACAGCGGCGTTTCGATCGCCGAGTCGTCCTCGGCGACGCTGGGCGTCTCGTGGATGATCGACATCTTCGGGGCGAACCGTGCCGCGCGCGAAGGCGCGGCCGCACAGGTCGACGCCGCCTATCTGTCCGCCGAGGTGGCCCGTCTGACGGTGGCCAGCGCCATTGCCACGGCCTATGTCGACGCACGCTTCTATCAGCAGGCGGTGTCACTGACGCGGCAAAGCCTTGACAGCCGCAAGCGCACGCTGGCCCTGACCCGCGAACAGGACGTTCTGGGCAGCGTCAGCCGGGTCGAGGTGCTGCAGGCCGAACAGCTGGTGACGCAGGCCGAAGCTGCACTTCCCGCGCTGGAAATGGGTTTCGACCAGTCGGTCAACCGGCTTGCGACCCTGACCGCGGGCCACAGCGCCGACCTGGCCGCGCGACTGCGTAAGGGTGGCAGCCAGCCCCGCGCCCGTTACAAGGCCAGCGTGGGCGTCCCCGCCGATGTCGTCCGTGTCCGTCCCGACGTTCGTGTCGCCGAACGCAACCTGTCCGCGGCCGTGTCCGCGGTGGGCGAGGCCGAGGCGGCCTTCTATCCCAAGCTGACGCTTTCCGGTTCGGTCACGCCGATCGACCTGGCGGGGGGCGGCAGCCTCAAGACCTGGGGTTTCGGGCCGCAAATCTCGGTTCCGCTGTTCACGGGCGGTGCGAACAAGGCGCGGCTTTCGGCAGCGCAGGCCCGGGCCGAACAGTCACGACTGGCCTGGCAGGCCTCGGTCCTCAAGGCCGTGGAGGAAGTCGAGAATGCGTTGGCCGGCTACAACCGCGACGCACGCGCCGTTTCGGCGCAAAGCCGGCTGGTCGACAATGCCAGCGAATCCGTGGATCTGGCCCGCACGTCCTATGAATTGGGCGAGGCCGGTTTCTTCCCGGTGCTCGACGCCGAACGGACCCTTTTGTCGGCGCGTCAGGATCTGGCCGACGCGGTGCGCCAGCAGGCGCTGCACTTCGTCCAGCTGAGCGCAGCCTCGGCCGGGGGCGTCGGCGTTTCCGCGAAATGAACCGCGCGGGCCGTCTGGCCCGCGCTCAGGCGACCTGCGCCGCCGTGATCGCGGTCGCAGCGATGATATCCTCGGTCGAGCAGCCCCGCGACAGATCATTCGCGGGGCGCGCCAGCCCCTGAAGGATCGGTCCGATGGCGGTCAGCCCACCCAGACGCTGCGCGATCTTGTAGCCGATATTGCCCGAGGCGAGATCCGGAAAGATGAACACGTTCGGGCGTCCCGTCAGGCAGCTTCCCGGCGCCTTCTTGGCCCGGACGGCGTCGTCAAGGGCGGCGTCAAATTGCAGTTCTCCGTCGACTTCCAGCGTCGGGTCGGACTCGCGGATGCGTGCCAGCGCCTCTCGGATGCGCCCAAGGCTCGGGTGATCGGCCGAACCCGCGGTCGAAAAGGACAGCAGCGCCACCCGCGGCTCTTCGGCCAGGATGCGGCGGCAGCTTGCCGCGGCGGACAGCGCGATGGCCGCAAGCTCGGCCGCGTCGGGCGCGATCACCAGCCCGCAATCGGCAAAGATCATGCCGCCCTTGATCGGGGCTTCGGGACCGCAGGAAAGCATCAGGAAAAAGCTCGACACGATCCCGGCCTCGGGCGCGCGCCCGATGATCTGCAGCGCGGCGCGCACGGTTTCGGCCGTGGTCGCGACGGCGCCGCCCAGGGTTCCGTCCGCCTGACCCAGCCGGACTCGCATCGCCGCCTGCCGGATTGGGTCGCGCATTTCCTCAAGCGCGCGGTCGGGGCACAGGCCGCGATGGGCGCGCATCTGGTACCAGTGATCCGCCAGCTCCGGCAGGTCGGGCGCGTCAGCGGGCCTGATCGTTTCGACCCCGTTCAGCGCCGGACCGTTCATCAGCGTCACGCGTGCCAGCCCCTGGTCGACCAGCCGGGCCGCCGCCTCGGCCACACGGGGATCCTCGCCTTCGGGCAGAATGATGTGGCGCGGGCGGGCGCGGGCGGCTTCATAGATGCGTTCAAGCGGTTTCATGGCAGGACTTTCCGAAAGTATTGCGGTGCGCGATGCGGTGTTTTCACCCGATT